>JBDLRG010000177.1:0-12860 GCA_039800125.1 Actinomycetota bacterium | reverse complement strand
GGAAGTGGCTCGTGCCCACCGGTGTCGCCGAGGGTTCGGACAACCTCTTGTCCGTGCTGAATGCCTCGAACGACGCGGGCACGATCACCGTCTTCGCCGTGGGTCCCGGAGGCACCGTCGCCGTCCCGGAACTGACCGACGTGCCGCTCGCCGCGGCGCAACTGCTCACGATCGAGCCCCCCGAATCGGCCCGGATCGCCGAACTCCTCATCACGTCATCGGTTCCCCTCGTGGTGCAGCGGCGCACGAGCCGCGGGAGCTCCCTCGTCGGCTTCGGCATCGTCGGCGCACTGCCCGTGCGGGGAGCGCGGTGAACCCGGAACGACTCGCGGCCCTGGCGGCCGTGGTGGCCCTGGCTCTCGCGGTGGCCGCGGCGGTGCGACGACGCCGCCCCGACGCGCCGACACGGGCGGGACACCGAGTGCCCATGCAGGTCGACCGGGGCGACTTCGGCTCTCCCGACCGGCCGTGGCTCGTGGCGGTGTTCACCTCGGCGACGTGCTCCACCTGCGCCGACGTGGCGGCGAAGGCCGGCGTGCTCGCCTCGCGGGCGGTGGCGGTCGACATCATCGAATGGTCGGTTGCGCGCGACCGACACGACCGTTACGGGATCGAGGCGGTTCCGCTCGTCGTCGTCGCCGATGCCGCGGGCATCGTCAGGGCGGCCTTCATGGGTCCCGTCTCCGCGCAGGACCTGTGGTCGGCCGTGGCCGAATGCCGGGAGCCGGGCAGCACGCCCGGCTCCGACGGGTGCACCGGCACGGCGCGCGTCGTCTGAGAGGCCGGGTCGTCGTCAGCGCGACGAATCCGCCGCGACCGGCTGGTCGAGACCCTGCTGCACGAGGCGACCCACGGTGGCACCGTCGATGGTCTCGTGCTCGAGGAGCGCCTCGGCGACGAGTTCGAGTCCGCGCCGGTGCTTCAGCAGCAGTTCGGTGGCGCGCTGCTCCTGCTCGGCCAGGATGCGGGCGATCTCGTCGTCGATCATCTGGGCGGTGGCGTCGCTGTACTCGCGGCCGCTCGTCATGAGATCCTCGCCGAGGAACACCTGCTGGCTCGAGTTCCATGCCATCGGACCGACGCGGTCGGACATGCCCCACTCGCGCACCATGCGGCGGGCGATGTTGGTGGACTGCTCGAGGTCGTTGGCGGCCCCGCTGTTGAGGTGGCCGTACACGATCTTCTCGGCGACGCGTCCTCCCATGGCCTTGCAGATGACGTCGAGGAAGTAGTCGCGCGAATAGGTGTGGCGCTCCTCCGGGAGGGTCCACGTCACGCCGAGTGCCATTCCGCGGGGAAGGATGGTCACCTTGTGCAACGGGTCCGAGTGGGGCAGCACCGTGGCGAGGACGGCATGGCCACCCTCGTGGAAGGCGGTGGCCCGGCGCTCCTCGCCGGCGAGCACGAGACTCTCGCGCCTGGCGCCGAGGACCACGCGGTCCCGGGCGTTCTCGAAGTCGATGCGCTCGATCTGGGCCGACCCGCGGCGCACGGCGAAGAGCGCCGCCTCGTTCACGAGGTTGGCGAGGTCCGCGCCGCTCATTCCGGGCGTGGCCTTGGCCATGGTCTCGAGGTCGACGTCGGGCCCCATGCGCTTGTCGCGCGAGTGCACCCGCAGGATCGCGAGGCGCTCCTCGTGCTCGGGGAGCGGGACGATGATCTGGCGGTCGAAACGGCCGGGACGCAACAGTGCCGGGTCGAGGATGTCGGGTCGGTTGGTGGCGGCGAGGATGACGATTCCCTCGGTCGTCTCGAAGCCGTCCATCTCGGACAGCATCTGGTTGAGCGTCTGCTCGCGCTCGTCGTGCCCACCGCCGAGTCCGGCACCGCGTTTGCGACCGATGGAGTCGATCTCGTCGATGAAGATGATGGCCTTGCCCATCTTGCGCGCCTGCTGGAACAGGTCCCGCACGCGGCTGGCTCCCACGCCGACGAACATCTCCATGAAGTCCGATCCCGTCACGGAGAGGAATCCCACTCCGGCCTCGCCGGCCACGGCTCGGGCGAAGAGGGTCTTGCCGGTGCCCGGGGGGCCCACGAGCAGGATTCCCTTCGGGACACGGGCCCCGATCTCGCGGAAGCGTTCGGGCATGCGCAGGAAATCGACGACCTCCTTGATCTCCTCCTTCACGCCCTCGTAGCCGGCGATGTCGGCGAAGGTCGTGGAGGGTTTGTCGCTCTGGTAGGCCTTCGCCCGCGAGCGGCCCACCGACATGATGTTCCCCTGCTGGCCCATCGCGCGACGCTGCATCCACACGAAGAAGCCGATGATGAGGAGGAAGGGCAGGAAAATGGGCACGAGGCTGGTGAACCAGTTCGGCTGGGGGGTCTCGTAGTCGTAGTCGACACCCATGTCCTTGAGCAGCTGCTCGTCGGCGTCGCTGAGGCTGGTGGACCCGGTGGTGGTGAAGCGGTCGCCGTTCTCGAACGTGCCCGAGATCGTGTTGGTGTTGTTGTTGATGGTCACCTCGGCCACCTCACCGTCACGGACCTGGGCGAGGAACTCGGTGTAGGTGAGATCCTCTCCCGTGGGTTCGCTGAAGTACTGGGACGACAGGGCGGCCGCGACCACGACGCCCACGAGGACCCAGATGGCCCAGCGCGGGACGGGCGACCGGGTTCCCTCGCCCTCGGACGTGTTCCGATCGCGACGGGGGAATCCTCGGGGTTCCGAACGGCGCGGGGACGGGGGCGGCGGGGGAGGAGGCAGCTCGCTCATGGTCCCATGCTACGGCTGGGGTGCAGGACTACGGTGTCGACATGGCCCGCATGTGCTCGCGCCAAGGTTGCGTCCGCACCGCATCGTCGACCTTGTCGTACCAGTACGCACGCTCGACGGTGTGGCTCGACGACCTCACTCCGGAGCGTGAGCCGCATCTCTACGACCTGTGCGAGCAGCACGCCGACAGGCTCACGGTGCCCACCGGTTGGATCCTCGAGGACCGTCGCCGGCGTTTCCGCGCCTGGGACACCGACCGCGCCGTCGGGTGACGGACGTGGAACCCGCTCCGGACCGCGGCGCGGCCGCACTGCTCTCCCGCTGGCTGCTCGCGTTCCTCCTCGCCAACATCGCGTCGGCGGTGGTGGTCTCGGTGGCGGGCCACGCGGGGTCGTCGCCGGCCGACATCCCCACCTGGGTGTTCGGTGTCGCCGCCCTGGCCATGTGGTCGGCACAGCTCTGGGTCGTCGCGCGGGCACTCGAGGCCGAGGGCACAGGGCTCCTGGCGGGTACGGGATTCACCTTCCGTGCACGCGATCTCGCGGGCATACCGCTCGGGATCGCCTCCCAGATGCTGCTCGTCACGGCGGTGATGTGGCCGCTCGCCCGTCTCTTCCCCGGCACCTTCGACCCCGAGCGGGTCGCCGAACGGGCCGACGACCTCGTGTCGTCGGCGTCGGGCGGCTGGATGGTGGTGCTGGCGGCGGTCGTCGTGGTGGGCGCGCCCCTCGTCGAGGAGATCGTCTACCGAGGCTGGCTCCAACCGCGCCTCGGCGCCGTGTGGGGGAACGCCGTCGGCCTCGGTGTCGTTGCCGTGCTCTTCGCCGCGATCCATCTCCAGCCCGTCGAGTTCCCCGGGCTCCTGGCGTTCGCGGTGGTGCTGGGGGTGGCCCGTGCCCGCAGTGGCAGACTGGGCCTGCCCGTCGTCACGCACGCTGCGTTCAACGCGACGGGTCTTCTCCTGGCCGCGATGTGAGCGGCGCCCGGGGCGGAAGCGCGAGCGAAAGGAACGTCCCCCGCACATGGAGCCCGTGACCGAAGCGACCGAACCGGCCGACGGCGCCGCCGGACACGTCGGGGATCCCCGACGAAGCCGCGTCGACCCCACGGTCCTCGCCGAGACGCTCCGGGCGATGACCTCGACGGCGGTCGTGCTCGGCGCCACGCTCATCGTGTTGTCGATCGTGCACCCGGACCTCGTGCTGAGGGTCAACACACCCACCGGCGGCGACATGGGTGCCCACGTGTGGGGACCGGCCTACCTGCGCGACGTGCTGCTGCCGCACTGGAGGCTCTCGGGGTGGAGCATGGACTGGTACGCCGGCTTCCCGGCGTACCGCTTCTACATGGTGGTGCCGGCCCTCGCCATCCTGCTGCTCGACGTGGCACTGCCCTACGGGGTCGCCTTCAAGATCGTCGTCGTCGCCGGACTGCTCGCCTTCCCGGCCTGCGCCTGGCTCATGGGTCGCTTCGCCGGGCTCGCCTACCCGGTTCCCGAACTGATGAGCATCGGAGCGCTCCTGTTCCTCCTCGACGAGAGCTACACCATCTACGGGGGCAACATCCCCTCGACGATGGCCGGAGAGTTCTCCTTCTCCATCTCGCTCGCCCTGTCGCTCCTGGCACTCGGTCTGTTCGCGCGCGGACTCGAGGACGGCACTCGCCGGGCCACTGCGGCGGTGCTCGTCGCCCTCGCCGCGCTCTCGCACGGCATCGTCCTGCTCTTCGTCTTCGGGGGTGCCGTCGTGATGGCGGTGCTGCGGGCCGACCTGCGCCGGCTGCGGTGGGCCGCCGTGGTGCTCGGCACGGCCGTGCTGCTCTCGGCCTTCTGGGTGCTCCCGTTCCTCGGGGGCCACGCCTACATGACCGACATGAAGTACGAGCCGCGTCCGAGCGGGGCGACGGACTCGCTGTGGGACATGTTCTTCCCCCTTCCCGGCGTGTTCGATGGCATCATCGTCGTGCTGGCCCTCGCCGGGTTCATCGGCTCCCTCGCGCGTCGCCGCTTCCTCGGCATATGGATGGGGGTGATGGTCGCCGTCCTCATGCTGGGCGTCCAGGTGGCACAGCAGAGCCTGCCCGTCATCGGCCTGCTGTGGAATCCGAGGATCCTGCCGTTCCTCTATCTCTTGCGCTACATGCTCGCCGCCATCGGCGTGCACGACCTCGTCACCTGGGTGGTGCGTTCGGTGACGCTCGAACGCGGCCCGCAGGACCGCAATGGCGCGACGAACCTCGCCACCGTCTCGGTGTGGGCCATGGCGCTGCCCTGTCTCCTCGTCATCGGATTCCGCTACCAGGCGGTCCCCGGCGCGGGCTTCTCGGTCGCGGACAACCGCACCATGTACGGCTGGGGACCGATCAGCGTTCCCGCCCATCGCGCGTTCTCCGACGGCTGGGCCCGGTGGAACTTCGAGGGCTACGAGGGAAAGGCCGCGTACCCGGAGTACCACGACCTCGTGGAGACGATGCGCGGCCTGGGCGACGATCCTGCGCACGGCTGCGGTCGTGCTCTGTGGGAGAACAACTCGGAGAACAACAAGTACGGCACGACGATGGCACTCATGCTCCTGCCTCATTGGACGCGCGGCTGCATCGCGTCGATGGAGGGTCTGTTCTTCGAGGCGTCGGGCACCACCCCGTACCACTTCATCGCGGCCGCCGCGGTCTCCCGACAGAGCTCGAACCCTGTGCGCGAACTCCGATACGACAACAACGTCGGGGAACTGGGGGAGTCGTACATGCGCGCTCTCGGGGTGCGTTACCTCATGGTCTTCACCCCGGAGGCCGTCGCCGAGGCGGCGTCCCGCGAGGGTCTCGTGCAGGTGGCCGAATCGGGTCCGTGGCGCATCTTCGAGATCGTCGACACGGCGCTCGTCGAGCCGTTGGCGGTCGAACCGGTGGTCGTGCTCGACCGACCGGGCGACCGACGCGAGCGTTGGCTGGAGGTGGGCACCTCCTGGTTCCAGCGGCGCGACGAGTGGCCGGCCCTCCCGGTGGACGATGGGCCGGCCGACTGGAGCCGCATCGAGGTGTCGGTGGACCTCGAGCGTCGCATCGGCGAGCCCGGTGCGCGCGGTCGGCAGGTGGACATCGTGGTGCCCCCCGCGGGTACGAGCCCGGTGCCCGCACCCCGGGTGAACGTGACCGATGTCGTCTTGGAGGACGAACGCATCTCGTTCCGCGTCGATCGCACCGGGGTTCCCGTGCTCGTCAAGGTGAGCTACTTCCCGTCGTGGGACGCCGAGGGTGCCGAGGGACCGTGGCGCGCCGCGCCCAATTTCATGGTGGTCGTGCCGACGGAGAACGAGGTCGTCCTCTCCTATGGGCGCCCCGCGGTGGACGGCTGGTCCTGGGTCCTCACCCTCGTGGGAATCGCCGGTGCCATCGTCATGGGGAGGCGTCGATATCGCTTCGGAACGGCAGCGCCGCCGCGCGCGCATCCCGTCGGGGCGGGCGACGACGGGGCACGGATAGCCTCGACCGTGGATGATCAGTGACCCCTCCGTCCTCGATGGAATCGTCAAGGCCTACGACGTCAGGGGCACCGTTCCCGGCCAGATGAACGACGCCGTGGCGCGCGCTCTCGGCGTCGCCTTCGCCCGCTTCACCGGCGCATCCCGCATCCTGCTGGGTCGCGACATGCGCGCTTCCGGTGGGCACCTCGCTCCCGCCTTCGCCGACGGTGCGATGTCGGTGGGTGTCGACGTGGTCGACCTGGGGCTCGCCAGCACCGACCTCGTCTATTTCGCCGCCGGCGTCCTCGACTCACCCGGGGCGATGTTCACCGCGTCGCACAATCCGGCCGAGTACAACGGCATCAAGTTCTGCCTCTCCGGAGCGAGGCCCGTGGGCATCGACACGGGACTCGGGGAGGTGCGCGACGTTGCCAAGGAGGTGCTGGCCGGCCGGGGGCCGTCGCCGGCCGCGGTGCGCGGGACCCTGTCGAGCCGTGACATGCTCGAGCAGTTCGCCGACCACGTGACGGCCTTCATCGACCCGGCCGCGCTCGCGCCGTTGCGGATCGTCGCCGACGTCGCCAACGGCATGGGCGGCCTCATCGTGCCCGCGGTGTTCTCGAGGCTGCCCTCGGTCGAGCTCGAGGTGATGTACCCCGAACTCGACGGGTCGTTCCCCAACCATCCCGCCGACCCGCTCCAACCGGCCAACCAGCGCGATCTGCAGGCCCGCGTGCTCTCCGGAGGATTCGACGCGGGCCTCGCCTTCGACGGCGACGCGGACCGGGTTTTCGTCGTCGACGAGAGGGGCCGTGGGCTCTCGGGATCGACCACGACCGCGCTGCTCGCCGCCGCCGTGCTGCGGTCGCACCCGGGCGCCGTCATACTCCACAATCTCATCTGCTCGCGTGCCGTTCCCGAGGTCATCCGCGAGCGGGGAGGGGTCCCCGTGCGCACGAAGGTCGGTCACTCCAACATCAAGCAGGTGATGGCCGAGACCGGTGCCGTGTTCGGGGGCGAGCACTCGGCGCACTACTACTTCCTCGACAACTTCCGTGCGGACAGCGGCATCATCGCGTCGCTTCTCGTGCTCGAGGAGTTGTCCCGCGGCGGACGACCCCTGTCGGAGCTGCGGGCACCCTTCGAGCGGTACGAGGCGAGCGGCGAGATCAACACCAGCGTGCCCGACGCTGACGCGGTCATCGACGCCGTCGCCGCGCGTTATGCCGACCGCCCTCAGGACCGCGTCGATGGTCTCACGGTGGACTGCGGCGACTGGTGGTTCAATCTGCGCCCCTCCAACACCGAGCCCCTGCTGCGACTCAACCTCGAGGCACCCACCCGCGCCGAGTGCGACGACCGCGTCGCCGAGGTACTGGCCCTCGTGGCCGGTGCCTGAGGGCGACGACTAGGCTCCTCCCCGTGTCGATCGAACCTGCCCTCCTCTCCATCCTCGCCTGTCCCGAAGACAAGGGTCCGTTGCATTGGATCGCGGATGAGTCCATCCTCTACAACGTGCGGACCCACCGGGCGTACCGCGTGGTGGACGGCATCCCCGTGATGCTCGTCGGCGAGTCGACGGTGCTCGACGAGACGGAGCACGCCCGACTCACGGCGCGCATCGCCACCGAGGGCATCAAGCCCACCTTCTGACGGGCTGCTCGGCTACCATCGCCCGTGCGCCGGGCTGATGCGTCGTGGAACCAGTGGGTCCCAGCCCGACACGCAATCCGCACCGTCCCTCGTCCCGAACGGAGACCCCATGTCCACCTCGACCCTCGCCTCTCGCGGCGACTACCGCGTCGCCGACCTCAATCTCGCGCCCTTCGGGCGCAAGGAGATCCACCTGGCCGAGCACGAGATGCCCGGTCTGCGCTGGCTGCGCAAGGAGTTCGGCCCCTCGAAGCCCCTCGCCGGGGCCCGCATCTCGGGGTCGCTGCACATGACCATCCAGACCGCGGTCCTCATCGAGACCCTCGTCGAACTCGGCGCGGAGGTGCGCTGGGCCAGCTGCAACATCTTCTCCACCCAGGACCACGCCGCCGCAGCCGTGGTCGTGGGTCCTGACGGCACCGTCGACGACCCGCGCGGCGTTCCGGTGTTCGCATGGAAGGGCGAGACGCTCGAGGAGTACTGGTGGTGCACCGAGCAGATGATGACGTGGCCCGACGGCGGTCACGCCAACATGATCCTCGACGACGGCGGTGATGCCACCCTGTTGCTGCACAAGGGTGTCGAGTACGAGAAGCTCGGTGAGGTCCCCGATCCGACCGAGGCCCCGAACCCCGAACTGGCCATCGTCCTGGGCCTCCTGCAGCGGTCGCTGCGGACCGAACCGCGCAAGTGGACCGAGATGGCGGCCGTGGTGCGCGGGGTGACCGAGGAGACCACGACCGGCGTCAAGCGCCTGTACAAGATGCACGAGCGCGGGGAGCTCCTGTTCCCGGCCATCAACGTGAACGACAGCGTCACCAAGAGCAAGTTCGACAATCTCTACGGTTGTCGGCACTCGCTCATCGACGCCATCAACCGTGCGACCGACGTCATGATCGCGGGCAAGCTCGCGGTGGTGTGCGGCTACGGCGACGTGGGCAAGGGCTGCGCCCAGAGCCTGCGGGGCCAGGGTGCCCGTGTAATTGTCACCGAAATCGACCCCATCAACGCCCTCCAGGCAGCGATGGAGGGCTACCAGGTGGACACGATCGAGTCCGTCCTCGGTGAGGCCGACATCTTCGTCACCGCCACGGGGAACGAATCCGTCGTCAGCGTCGACCACATGGCGGGCATGAAGCACAACGCCATCGTCTGCAACATCGGCCATTTCGACAACGAGATCGACATGGCGGGCCTCGCGCGCAGCGGCGCTTCCCGTGACGAACTCAAGCCCGGGACCGACCTGTGGACGTTCCCCGACGGGCACGCGGTGATCGTGCTCGCCGAGGGCCGCCTCGTGAACCTCGGATGCGCCACCGGACACCCGTCGTTCGTCATGTCATGCTCGTTCTCCAACCAGGTCATCGCCCAGATCGAACTGTTCAACAACACGGAGAACTACCCCACCGGCGTCTATGTGCTCCCCAAGCACCTCGACGAGAAGGTGGCGCGTGCGCATCTCGAGGCCCTCGGAGTGCGGCTGACCCGCCTCACCGACGGTCAGGCCGAGTACATGGACATCGATCCCGCCGGGCCGTTCAAGCCCGACCACTACCGCTACTGACCTACTGGTCGAACGCCTCGCCCGTCGCCGCCTCGACGAGGCGTTCGGGCATGGCGAAGACCCGGAGCATCACCTGCACCATCGGGCCGATGCCGAGGGCGAACACGAGTGTCGCGACACCCACGGCGCCCCCGAGCATGATCCCGGTGACGAGCACCGTGATCTCCACCATGGTGCGCGCGAGGCGCACGCTGGTGCCGAAGCGTCGGCTGATGCCCACCATGAGACCATCGCGCGGCCCCGGCCCCAATTCGGCACCGATGTAGAGCCCGGACCCCGCGGCGATGAGGAGCAATCCGACCGCCACGTAGGCGATGCGGGGCAGCAGCATCCCCGTCTCCGGGATCGCCTCCTCCACCACCATCTCGACGAGGCCGATCTCCACGGCGTTGAGGAGGGTGCCGAGGCCCGGAACGAGTCGCAGGGGGATCCACAGCAGAAGAACGACGAAGGACATGGCGATGAGGACCACGCCGAGGCTCGCTCCGGTGATCGCCGAGAGTCCCTGGTGGAACACGTCCCAGGGAGGAACGCCCATCTCGGAGCGGACGAAGAAGGCGATGCCGGTGCCGAAGCATGCGAGTCCCGCGACACATCGGGCCAGGCGTTCGGGGAATCTCTCGCGCAACGGACGCCCGCCGCCCGAGGCCGGACCGCGGGCGGCGCGGGAGCCGGACGACGCGGAGGACGTGGACGGTGCGGGGTCGGAGGTGTCGGGCACGGTGACCCACCGTAGAGAATCGAACGACGCGCGACCGGCATCCGGACCGCATCGCTCCCCGGTCCGCGCCGTCGCCGTCTACGAAGGCGACGTTCGTGACCTCGTTCATGCCCTCAAGTTCGCCGGGCGGCGTCGTCTCGCCGTGGATGCCGCCCGGCTCATCGCCGATCGGTGGCTGCCCTCGACCACGGGCACGAGCGTGCGCACCGTGGTCACCTGGGCTCCGACGACCCCTGACCGTCGCGGTGAACGCGGATTCGATCAGGCCGAACTCATCGCCCGGCACCTCGGCGCGATGCTCGGTCTTCCCGTGCGGCGCCTCCTGCGACGCACCTCGTCCGGGCATCAGACGGGTTCGTCGCGCGCGACCCGACTCGACGGCCCGGTCTTCGTGGCGCGACCGGCGCGGGGGATGCACGTCGTGGTGGTCGACGACGTCGTCACGACGGGAGCCACGTTCATGGCTGCCGTCGTCGCCCTCGAACGGGCAGGTGCCGCGGGGGTGGACTGCGTTGCGGTGGCGAGCACCCCGTTCACCGAGCACGCCCCGGCCCGGTGACAGGGACCCCTGCGGGGGGTCGGGGATAGGCTCGACCTTCGCATGTCCCTCCTCGATCGAGTCCTCCGTGCCGGTGACGGCAAACGTGTCCGCGCCCTCCAGGGGCTGGTTCCCGAGATCAACGCTCTCGAGGCCCCGACCCGGGCCCTCTCCGACGATGCCCTCCGCGCCAGGACGGTCGAGTTCCGCGCTCGGCTCGACCGGGGTGAGGACGTCGACGACCTGCTCGTGGACGCATTCGCCGTCGTGCGCGAGGCGGCCGACCGGGTCATCGGACAGCGGCACTTCGACGTCCAGATGATGGGCGGCGCAGCACTGCATTTCGGCTGGGTGGCCGAGATGAAGACGGGCGAGGGCAAGACCCTCGTGTCGACGCTGCCGGCTTATCTGAACGGTCTCACCGGTCGCGGTGTGCACATCATCACCGTCAACGACTACCTGGCCCGTTTCCATGCCGAGTGGATGGGCCGCATCCACCGGTGGCTGGGGCTCGAGGTCGGTCTCGTCATCCCCGGGCACCGCGACCGCCCGGTCGAGAAGCGCGCCGAGTACGCCTGCGACATCACCTACGGCACGAACAACGAATTCGGATTCGACTATCTGCGGGACAACATGGCCTCGACCCGCGACGACAAGGTCCAGAGGGGGCACTTCTTCGCCATCGTCGACGAGGTCGACTCCATCCTGATCGACGAGGCGCGCACGCCGCTCATCATCTCGGGACGCGTCGCCGACTCGGCCTCCATCTACTACCGCTTCGCCGCCATCGCCCGGACTCTGGAGCGTGACGCCGACTACGAGGTCGACGAGGCCAAACGCATCGTGTTTCCCACCGAGCAGGGCATCGAGAAGGTCGAGGCCGAACTGGGGCTCGCGAACCTCTACGACGCGGTGCAGCAGAATCTCGTTCACCAGCTCCAGGCGGCGTTGAAGGCCAAGGAGCTCTACCGCCGTGACAAGGACTACATCGTCGACGGCGGCGACGTGAAGATCGTCGACGAGTTCACGGGACGCATCCTCGAGGGACGGCGCTGGAGCGAGGGCCTGCACCAGGCCGTCGAGGCCAAGGAGGGCGTGCGCATCAACGAGGAGAACCAGACCCTCGCCACGATCACCCTGCAGAACTACTTCCGCATGTACGACAAGCTGGCCGGCATGACGGGCACCGCCCAGACCGAGGCCGCCGAATTGATGAACATCTACGGGCTCCAGGTGGTTCCCATCCCGACGAACAAGGCCGTCGTGCGCGTCGACGAGGCCGACCTCATCTTCAAGTCCGAGGAGGCCAAGTTCCGCGCGGTCGTCGAGGACATCGCCGAGCGCAACTCTGTCGGTCAGCCGATCCTCGTGGGCACGATCAGCGTGGAGAAGAGCGAGAGGCTCTCGCGCGAGCTCAACAAGCGCGGCATCCGCCACGAGGTGCTCAACGCCAAGCAGCACACCCGGGAAGCCCAGATCGTCGCCCAGGCCGGGCGTCTCGGTGCCGTGACGGTCGCCACCAACATGGCGGGTCGCGGCGTCGACATCCTGCTCGGCGGAAATCCCGAACTGCTCGCGCGTCAGAAGTTGCTCGCCGAGGGTGTCGACGCCGCACTCCTCGTGGACGAGTTCGCCCTTCCCATGCCGCTCGCATCGATGCCCGAGGACTTCCGTACGGCTCGCGAGACCGCGATGGCCCGTTATCGCGAGGTCCTGCCCGCAGTGACCGAGGCCTGCCGGGCCGAAGGGGAGAAGGTGCGTGAACTGGGCGGGCTCTACGTGCTCGGCACGGAGCGCCACGACAGCCGCCGCATCGACAACCAGCTGCGCGGTCGATCGGGACGCCAGGGCGATGCGGGAGCGAGCCGTTTCTATCTCAGCCTCGAGGACGAGCTGATGCGTCTGTTCGCCACGGGTGCGCTCAGTTGGGTGATGGGGCGCGCTCTCCCCGACGACGAGGCCATCGAGGCCAAGATGGTGACGAAGGCCATCGAACGGGCCCAGACGACCGTCGAGCAGCGAAACGCCGAGATCCGCAAGAACGTGCTCAAGTACGACGAGGTCATGAACGAGCAGCGCAAGGTGATCTACCAACGCCGCGACCAGATCCTCGACGGGGCCGACCTGCGCGCCGCCGCCATGGACTACCTGGCCGAGGCCGTCGACGACCTCATCGCGACCCACTGCGTCTCCGAGGCCACCGACGA
>JBDLRG010000176.1:0-2874 GCA_039800125.1 Actinomycetota bacterium | reverse complement strand
ACATGGTCGGCCTCGATGACGACGTTCATCGTTCCGTTCTCGTCGCTGAGATGACCCCGCGTGCGTCCGTCGATTGTGGAGCGCGGCTGTTGCACGGCGACTCCCGCCACGGGTGGTGCCGGCCAGACCGTGCTCGTCGTCCACGGCATCTCCGGCCTCGTCCACACGTGGGCGCGCGGGCCACCGGCTGCATCGGCATCCATGAGGAAGCCGTCGGTAACCCCATGGACGAGGTGACGCTTCCCGCCCCCGATGTCGGCGCGCCACAGTTCGCACCAGTCCGCGACGGCATGTAGCACGGCTCCCGTCGCGTCGACCGAGGGCGTCGACCAGGAGCGCGTGACATCGAAGGTCGTGTGTACGATGCGATCGGGGGCATCGTTGGCCACCCAGACGGAGACGATGCCCGCATCCCGGGTGACCACGTGCACCGTGTCACCGGACGGCGACCACGTGTGACATCCGCCCGACAGTCCTCGCGGGGCGATCGGCGCGGGATCGGCGAGCAGCTCGACCGGGTCGCCACCCCCCGCCGGCCACATGACGAGTCGGGTGCGCGTCTCGCCCACGACGCGTTCGACGAGGACCGCCGACACCCAGCGTCCGCCGGGACGTACCAATGGGTCCCCCACCTCGTCGCCCGGCAGACAGACCTCGAGGGGGATGGCGGGCACCGGGGCAGGCTAATCCGAGGGTTACTGTGGTTCCGATGGCTTCAGAACAACCGGACCGCAACCTCGCCCTCGAACTCGTGAGGGTCACCGAATCGGCCGCCATGGCGGCATCGCGATGGGTGGGACGCGGCGACAAGAACGGCGCCGACGGCGCGGCCGTGGACGCGATGCGCACCGTGCTCGCCACCGTGCCGATGAACGGCATCGTCGTCATCGGCGAGGGCGAGAAGGACGAGGCGCCGATGCTCTTCAACGGGGAGCACGTCGGCGACGGCAGCGACCCGATGACCGACGTCGCGGTCGACCCGATCGACGGCACCACCCTGACCTCGCTCGGGCGCGGCAACGCTCTCTCGGTCATCGCGGTGTCGGAGCGCGGCACCATGTTCGACCCCGGTCCGTGCATGTACATGGAGAAGATCGCGGTGGGGCCGACAGGCGTCGGCGCCATCGACATCACCGCCTCCCCCGCCCAGAACCTGAAGTGGCTGGCCAAGGCCAAGGGCGAGAGCGTGCGCGACCTCACGGTGATGATCCTCGACCGCCCACGTCACGACGTGATCATCGAGGAAGTGCGGGCGACCGGGGCACGCATCAAGCTCATCTCGGACGGCGACATCCTCGGGGCCATCGCCACCTGCTGGCCCCAGGCCGGCGTGGACATGCTCATCGGCACCGGGGGCACCCCCGAGGGCGTGGTGGCAGCCGCGGCCATGAAGTGCATGGGTGGCGAGATCCAGGGTCGGCTCGCCCCACGCACCGAGGAGGAGCGTCAACTCGCCGTCGCCAGCGGACACGACGTGGACCGCATCCTCACCACTGACGACCTCGTGCAGGGCGACAACTGCTTCTTCGCCGCCACCGGCATCACCGACGGCGAACTGATGCGGGGCGTGCGCTACGAGCCGGGCCTCGTGCACACCCAGAGTCTGGTCATGCGCTCGCGCAGTGGCACGGTGCGCCTCATCAGCTCGCAGCACCGCTTGGACAAGATCGCCCAGTTCTCCGCCGTCGACTACACCTGAACACCGGCGAGGCTCCGCCACGCCCCCCACTCCTGCAGGGCGGAGGCGACGGTCTCGGGGCGCCGAACGAAGTCCAGGTGTGCTTGTTCGGCCACGACGACGGTGTCGCGATCGGAACGCAGCCATTGGGGCTCGGTGAAACGGTCCTTCCCCGAACCGATGAACAATCGGGGTACCGCCACGCACGGTGGATGGTGACGAGCGAGCGCGAACAGTTGGAGACCGAAGAGCGCCCTGTCGGCGGCCACGGGGTCGAGCAGGGCGATCGCCCCCTCGCGACCGTGGACGATGTTGATCGGATTGGTGATCTTGCCGCTGTCGCACCACTCGGCCACGATGTCGGCGTGTGCGGGAGGATCGACCAGCACGAGTCCCGTGCAACCACTGCCTGACTCCCCCAGCTCCGCTGCGGCGGCATTGGCCAGATAGCAACCCGACGAGAACCCGGCGATCACGAAATTCTCCCCGGCGCGTGCGGCATCACTCTCGATGGCCCTGACGAGGACGCGGACCATCTCGTCGTAATCACACAGGACCACGTCGTCCGGGAGAGCACCGAGGTTGAGAAGTGCCGCGTGTCGGATGGCCGGTGTGGCGGCGGCGATGGGCCGCGCCATGTAGGGGTTGGCCCCGGGGAGGATCCAATACACCGAGGCCCCGGTCCGGGGACCCGCCAGATGCATCACGCGTGATCTCAGCTCGAGGCGCGAGGAGAGCGCGGCGGCCATCTCGATGATGGTGGGATTCTCGAGGAGGAATCCCACGTCGAAGCGACGACCGAACACGTCCTCCATGTCGTGCAGAATCTGCAGACTCGACAGGGAGTCCGCTCCGAGGCTGAAGATGTCCTCCTCGCGGGCGACGAAATCAAGGGCGAGGACGTCGGCGACGATGTGACACAGACTCATCTCGGCCGCGCTGTAGACCTCGGTGCGAGCCTCGTCTCCCCGTTCGGAGAGCATCTTCGATGCCGTCCCTCGATCGACCTTTCCCGTCGGCAGGACGGGGACGGCGGGGGCAGCGACAATGCGCGTCGGACACAGGACCAGTCGATTCAACGAGGCGATCATCCGTCGTATCTCACCGAGGTTCGGCTCCTCCTCGGCCACGACGACGGCTCCGATGGCCGTCCCTCCCTTTGCGTCCGAGTAGACGGCAGCCAGAACCTCGGCGAC
>JBDLRG010000175.1:0-9670 GCA_039800125.1 Actinomycetota bacterium | reverse complement strand
CCTTCCCGGCGCGAGATCGGCATCCCCACCGCCTTCAACCTCCTCGGTCCGATGGCCAATCCCGCGCCGATCGCCAACATGCTGGTGGGCACCGCGTTCCCGGCGATGATGGAACCCATGTCGGCCGCGCTCTCGTCTCGCGGCGTGCGCAGTGCGTGGATCGTGCACGGTCACGACGGAATGGACGAACTCGCGGTCAGTGGACCCAACACCGTTCACATCCTGCGCGAGGGCCGGGTCGACAGGACGGTCGTCGACGCCGCCGACCACGGAATCCCCCGTTCCACGCTCGAGGACGTGCGCGGCGGCGATCCCTCCGAGAACCTGGCGATCATGGAGCGCCTTCTCGCGGGGGAGCGCGGACCGGTGCGCGACATCGTCCTCTTCAACGCCGCGTGCGCGCTCGTGGTGGCGGGTCGGTGCGACGAGGTGGCCGACGGACTCGTCCTCGCCGCGGAGGCACTGGACTCCGGTGTGGCGGCGCGGGTGCTGGCGACGGCGGCCCGGGTCAGTGCCCGCGAAGCCGAGCGGTTGGAGGCCTGACGTGGGGGTCGTCGTCCCCGCAACATCGGCCAACATGGGGCCGGGATTCGACGCGTTGGGCATGGCGCTCTCGTTGTACGTCGAGGTCGGGATCGTGGGTACCGATCCGATGCCCGACGGTGCGCGGGCCTCCGAGGACACCCATCCGGCACAGGTCGCATTCCGGCGCGCCGGAGGCGAGGGGACGACGTGGGTGCGCGGTTCCATTCCCATGGGACGCGGCCTGGGTTTCTCGGGTGCCGTGCGCGTGGGCGGTGTCGTGGCCGCCGAGGTGCAACGGGTCGGTGCGGACTGGGACCGTGGGTCGTCGCGCGCCGTGGAGATCGGCGCGGAACTCGAGGGGCACGCCGACAACGTCGCGCCCTCGTTGTGGGGTGGCGTCGTGGTGGTCTGCGAGGGAGAGGTGACCCCGGTGCCCGTGAAGCTGCACGCGTCGTACGTGGCCTGGGTCCCGGATTCAACGACATCGACGAACGAGTCGCGCGGCAGGATCCCGACGAGCGTGCCCCTCGCCGACGCGGTGCACAACATCGGTCGGGCCGTCATGCTCGCCACGGCCCTGGTCGCCGGCGACCCCGAGCTCCTCGGACGTGCGGTGCGCGATCGCCTGCACCAGGACCTGCGTCTCGATGCCGCGCCACGGTCCCGCGCGGCACTGCGGGCGGGCACCGACGCGGGGGCGTGGGCGGGGTGGCTCTCGGGATCGGGTCCGACGGTGCTGCTCGTGTGCGACCCGGCCCGGGCGGATGCCGTCGCTGCCGCACTGCCCGAGGGCGGTACGGCCCGGGTTCTGACGATGGACGAGGCGGGTGCCCGCGTCGTGTGAGTCGGTTTCCGGGACACACCCGCCTGTCACGGTGAATCCATGGACACGACACGCGCGACGACCGAGAACACCCCGCACCTCATCGCCTCGGAGGTGACCCCCGTGGCGCCGCCACGGCGCGCCGACGAGGGACGCCCGGAAGGAAGCGGCGAGCCCGTCCTCATCATCTCCTGTGACACCTGCGTGGCCCGCGACACCGACGCCTGCTCGGACTGCATGATGAGCGTCATGTGCGGCGTTCCGGCCGATGGGGCCGTGATCCTCGACATCGACGAGCTGCGCGAGGTGCGCATGCTGGCCGCTGCGGGCCTGGTGCCTACGCTTCGGCACCGTGCCGTCGGCTGACACCTTCCCGCGCAATCCCCGCACCGTCTCGCCCTCGGCTCCGTCGGGGTCCGGATACTGGGACGTGCTTCGTGGTGTCGCCGCCGGGGCCGGTCTCGATGTGGTGGGTGTCGCGCCCGCTGCCCCGATGCTGCGGGCCAGGGCCGCCCTCGAGGACCGCATCGCGCGCGACATGGTCAACGGCATGCGTTTCACGTTCCTGCGCCCGCAGCGCTCCACGTCACCGGTCGACCTCGTCGAGGGCGCGCGCAGCGTCATCGTGGCGATGCTTCCCTACGCCCACGACGACACGGCCCACGCCGATGCGGCCCACGACGACGCGACCAGGCACGGCTCGCCCTCCGCGTCCCCGCTCGCGCCGGGACGGCCCCTGGCCGAGGTGGCCCGGTACGCCGGCCGCGACCACGTGGGGGAACTGAAGGGCGCCCTCGGGTCGGTCGCGGCGCGACTGCGGCGGGACGGTCACCGTGCGACGATCTTCGCCGACGACAACGCCATCGTCGACCGGGAGGCGGCCTGGCTGGCCGGACTCGGATGGTTCGGCAAGAACGCCAACATTCTCGTCCCGGGTCGGGGGAGCTGGTTCGTCATCGGCTGCATCGTCACCACCGCCGATCTCCCCGTCGCCCGGCCCGTGGAGGACGGATGCGGCACGTGCACGCGCTGCGTGCCGGCGTGTCCCACCGGTGCGATCGCCGAGCCCGGGGTCATCGACGCGCGCCGGTGTCTCTCGTGGCTCCTGCAGAAGCCCGGCATCTTCGCGCGCGAACACCGTGTCGCACTGGGTGCCCGCATCTACGGCTGCGACGACTGCCAGACGGCGTGTCCCGTGAACCGCCGCCATGCCGACGACGCCCGTACCGGACGCGAAGGTTCCCGCGTCGACGTGCTGGATCTGCTGACTCTCGACGACGCGGCCCTCGACGACGCGGTCGACAGGTGGTGGGTGGAGGCGCGCGAGATGGCGTGGGTGCGGCGCAACCTTCTCATCGTGCTCGGCAACATCGGCGATCCGCGCGACGATGCAGTGCGCGCCGCCGTCGAGGGCCACCTCGACCATCCCCGTCCCGAGGTGCGCGCCCATGCCCTCTGGGCGGCGGCCCGGCTCGGCCTCGACGATGCCGTCGCGGCCGTGCGTGACTCGGGTGACGGGAGCCCCGAGGTGGTCGACGAGCTCGCTCATCTGCCACCCTTGAGGCCGGACCTATGAAGCACCTCCTCGTGACGAACGATTTCCCGCCCAAGATCGGCGGCATCCAGTCGCTGCTGTGGGAGTGGTGGCGGCGTCTGCCGTCCGATTCCTTCGCCGTGCTCACCACGCCGCACCGCGGCGCAGCCGAGTTCGATGCGGCGCAACCCTTCCAGGTTGTTCGCACCCGCGAACCCGTCCTTCTGCCCCAGCCCCTGTTGGCACGACGCATCGACGCGATGGCGCGCGACATCGGGGCCGACTTCGTCGTGCTCGATCCCGCCCTGCCGCTCGGGGCCATCGGTCGGTCCCTGCGGCTCCCCTACATGGTGGTGCTGCACGGCGCCGAGGTGACCGTGCCCGGTCGGCTGCCGGTGTCGCGTCAGGTCCTCGGTCGGGTGCTGCGCGGGGCCCAGCACGTCGTGGCCGCCGGTGGTTATCCGGCGCGCGAGGCGCGCCATGCCGCCGGGCGGGACATTCCCGTGACCGTGGTGCCCCCGGGCGTCGACACGACCCGCTTCGTGCCCCTCGACGCCGGGGCACGTTCCGCGGCCCGTGCAAGATTCGGTTTCTCCGACACGGACGAGATCGTCCTCGGGGTGTCCCGCCTCGTCCCGCGCAAGGGATTCGACACCGTGATCCGTGCGGTGGCGACCCTCGCCCGGTCCCGGCCACGGCTGCGATTGGTGCTCGCCTCGACGGGACGCGACGAGAAGCGACTGCGCGCTCTGGTGGCCGAGACGGGTGCGCCGGTGACGTTCCTCGGCCGCG
Organism: Actinomycetota bacterium; assembly: GCA_039800125.1. Classification (GTDB taxonomy): domain Bacteria; phylum Actinomycetota; class Acidimicrobiia; order Acidimicrobiales; family Ilumatobacteraceae; genus UBA2093. Next base: position 5,996 of record JBDLRG010000175.1, on the reverse strand, counting down.
TCGACCACGACGACCTGCCCGCCCTGTACGGATGCAGCGACGTGTTCGCGATGATGTGTCGCAACCGTTGGGGTGGGCTCGAGCAGGAGGGTTTCGGCATCGTCTTCGTCGAGGCGGCGGCCTGCGGTGTTCCCCAGGTGGCCGGTGACAGTGGCGGGGCGGCGGAGGCGGTTCTCGACGGGGTGACCGGGTACGTCATGACCGACACCGCCGATGCCGACGGACTCGCCCGACGCATCGACTCCCTCTTGTCCGATCCGGTCCTGTGGCGGGAGATGTCCGTGGCATCACGTCGGCGGGCGGTCGAGGAGTTCGACTACGACGTGCTCGCGGCGCGTCTCGGCGACGTTCTCGGGGTGCCCCGGTGAGCGCGGGACGCATAGAACGGTTCGATGCCGTGGCGACGGCCGTGTTCAGCGCCTCGGCCGTGGCGGCGGCGGTGATCTTCACGCAGCCGTGGACGCGCATCGCGGTGGCGGTGAGTCTGGCCTGCTTCGCGGCGGGCATCGTGGCGTTTGTCTGGGGATACGCCGTCGCCGTGCAGCGCAGTCGCGTCGATGACATCTCGGTGGCGGCCATGTACTTCCTCGTCGACGGTGCCGCGCCGAGACGCACGGGAAGGGTCCTCAACGGACTGCTCGCGGTGCAGGTGGTGGTGGGACTGGTCACGGCCCTCGCCCGTCCGTCCACCGACGGCAAGGCGGGGAGCACACTGGCCTTCGGCATCCTGGTCCCCGTCCTCGGTCTCGGGCTCAATGGATTGTGGGCGGCCCGCCACGGGACCTTCCGTCCCCGTCGGCGGGGGAATCCGGATGCGGACTCCCCGAGAGGGCAAGATGATGGGCATGAGTGAGCGCGCCGCCCAGACGATCCAGATCGACGCCAGTCCCGAGAGGTGCCTCGAGGTGGTGCTCGATTTCGAGCGCTATCCGGAATGGGCCCGCGACGTCAAGGAAGCGGTCGTGCGCGGCCGCGACGACGCGGGACGCCCCCTGCGGGTCGAGTACCGGGCGTCCGCCCTCGGTCGCAGCACCCACTACGTGCTCGAGTACGACTATTCGCAGTTGCCCACCCGACTCGCCTGGCACCTCGTGGAGGGCGACATCATGCGTACCCTCGACGGTGCGTACTCGTTCGTGACGGTGGACGGCGGGACCCAGGTGTTCTACGAACTCGACATCGACCTCGTCGTGCCGTTGCCCGGTTTCGTCAAGCGCCGAGCCGAGGCGCGCATCCTCGCCGAGGCGGTGAAGGAGCTCAAGGCCCGCGCCGAGTCGTGACCGCGATCGGCATCGACGTCGGGGGCACCAAGTGCCTCGGCGTCGCCCTGGACGACACCGGCGCGGTGGTGGCGGAGGTGCGCGAGCCCACCCCGTCGGCCCCGGAACTCGTCGGGCTCCTCGCCCGCATGTGGGGCGACCTCGGCGGCAACGCCCCGCTCGGAGTCGGTCTGCCCGGACTCATCACCCCGGCGGGAGTCGTTCGTGCCTCGCCCAACCTGCGCGGAGCCCGGGACATCGCGGTCGGACCCGCCTTGCGCGAGGTGCTGGGCACGGCGGTGCACGTGGACAACGACGCGACCTGCGCCGCGTTGGCGGAGTGGCGGGTGGGGGCGGCCCGGGGCACCCGCGACGCCCTCATGGTCACCCTCGGCACCGGCATCGGCGGAGGCATCGTGATGGGGGGCCGTCTGCAGCGCGGCTCCCACGGCTTCGCCGGCGAGATCGGCCACATGATGGTGGAGCGCGGCGGACTCGAATGCGTGTGCGGACGCCGCGGGTGCTGGGAGCGCTATGCATCGGGGAGCGCGTTGCGGACCCTCAGCGGCGGACGATCGGGCGAGGAGGTGTTCGCCTCCTTCCTCGCCGGCGACGAATCCTCGGCCGGGGTGGTCTCGGAGTGGGCCGGCTGGATCGCGATGGGATTGGCGAGCCTGACGAACATCTGCGACCCGGAGGTGATCGTGCTCGGTGGTGGGACCGTCGACTCGGTCGTACCGGTCATGGAAGAGGTGCGCGAGAAGTTCTCCCGGGCGCTGTACTCGCCGGAGCACAGGACGCATCCCCGACTCGAGACGGCCGTTCTCGGCGCGCGAGCCGGGGCGATCGGGGCCGCGATGCTCACGGAGCCGGGAATAGGGTTGCCGTGATGGAATTCCGGCGCATCAGCAGTCTCCCGCCCTACGTCTTCACGATCATCAACGGGCTCAAGATCGAGGCGCGCCGTCAGGGGGCCGACGTGGTCGACCTCGGATTCGGCAACCCCGACATCCCCTCACCGGCGATCGCCGTCGAGAAGCTCGCCGAGGCGGCCCACAACGGCCGCAACCACCGCTACTCGCTCTCGCGGGGCCTCCCCAAGCTGCGCGAGGCCTTCGTCGACATGTACCGACGCAACTGGGGCGTCGAACTCGACCCCGAGACCGAGGTGACCAACACCATCGGATCGAAGGAGGGGTTCAGCCACCTCATGTGGGTGCTGCTCGACCGCGGTGACGCCGCCATCGTGCCGAGTCCCAGCTATCCGATCCACATCTTCGGCCCGCTCTTCGCCGGGGCGGACCTGCGCCAGGTCCCGATGCGCAGCCTGGCCGACCCGTTGGCCCGGGAGGACTTCACCGGGGACTTCTTCCACAATCTCGAGACCGCGTGGAACGTGGGCTGGCCCAAGCCCCGCGTGCTGGTGATCTCCTTCCCGCACAACCCCACCGGTGCCACGGTGGACCTCGCCTTCATGCAGCGCGTGGTCGACTTCTGCCGCGAGCGAGACATGATCGTCGTGCACGATTTCGCCTACGCGGACATGGGCTTCGACGGATACTCGCCGCCCTCGATCCTGCAGGCGGAAGGTGCGATGGAGTGCGCGGTCGAGCTCTACTCGATGACGAAGGGTTTCTCCATGGCGGGATGGCGGGTGGCCTTCCTCGCGGGCAACAGGGACGTGGTGCAGGCGCTCGTCAAGCTCAAGAGCTATCTCGATTACGGAACCTTCCAGCCGATACAGATCGCGGCGACCGTCACGATGAACGAGGCGCCGGACTTCCCGAAGGAGACCCGCGACATCTATCAGTCCCGTCGCGACGTGCTCATCGACGGGCTGCAGCGCATCGGCTGGGACATCCCGAAACCACGCGGCTCGATGTTCGTCTGGGCGCAGGTCCCGCCCGAGTACGCCGAGATGGATTCCGTCGAGTTCTGCTCGCATCTCGTGCGCGAATGCGACGTGGCCCTCTCGCCGGGCGTGGGATTCGGACCGGGAGGCGAGGGCTTCGCCCGCTTCGCCCTGATCGAGAACGAGCAGCGCATCCGTCAGGGAATCGCCAACCTCAAGCGGGGCATGACCCGACTCGGCGGCTGACCGACCGGGTCAGTCCGGCTCGTCGGCGTCGAGAGCCCAGTCGCGGGAGCGTTCGACGGCCCGCAACCACCCCGCGTGGGAGCCATCGGGGGTGCCGGGTTCGAACACCGCGTCGAGCCGCCAGAGGGCGCCCACCTCATCGAGATCCGACCACACGCCCTCGGCGAGACCCGCCAGATAGGCCGCGCCGAGCGCGGTCGTCTCGTGGTCCACGGGACGCAGGACGCGCACGCCGAGGTGATCGGCCTGGCGTTGGAGCATGGCATCCATGACGGAGGCCCCGCCGTCCACGCGCAACTCGGTGAGGGGAACCCCGGTGGCCGTCACCATGGCGTCGATGGCGTCGCGCACCTGGTGCACCATGGCGTCGACGACCGCGCGGGCGATGTGGGCGCGCGTCGTGCCGCGGGTGATCCCGGTGATGGTGCCCCTGGCGCGCGGGTCCCACCAGGGGCTGCCGAGTCCGGTGAAAGCGGGCACCACGTAGACGCCGCCGGAATCGGGCACCGACTCGGCCAGCGGACCGATGTCGGACGAGGACGAGATGATGCCGAGCCCGTCGCGCAGCCACTGCACCGCGGCGCCGGTGACGAAGATCGCGCCCTCCATCGCGTACACGGGGTGTCCGTCGCCGAGATCCCAGGCCACCGTCGTGAGCATCCCTTCCGCGGGCGCCGGCTGCTGGGTGCCCACGTTGAGCAGGACGAAGCTGCCGGTGCCGTAGGTGTTCTTGGCCGAGCCCATGGCGGTGCAGGCCTGTCCGAACAGGGCGGCCTGTTGGTCCCCGGCGATGCCCGACACGGGGATGCCATCGGCGAGACCGGGGACGCCCGCGGTGACCCCGATGCGCCCGCTCGAGGGGCGCACCTCGGGCAGTGCCGACATCGGCACCCCGATCAGGTCGCACATCTCGGCGCTCCACCGCATGGCGCCGATGTCGAAGAGCATCGTGCGGCTGGCGTTGGTCGGGTCGGTGGCGAACACCGCGCCGCCGGTCAGGTTCCACACGAGCCAGGAGTCGATGGTGCCGATCCGCAGACGCGGTGCCGGCGGCAGGTCGACGTGGTCGATGAGCCAGCGCGCCTTCGTGCCGGAGAAGTAGGGGTCGAGCACGAGACCGGTGACCGACCTCACGAGTGGAAGGTGCGCGGACAATGCGTCGCATCGTTCGGCGGTGCGGCGGTCCTGCCACACGATGGCCCGGGCGCAGGGTTCGCCGGTGGCGGCGTCCCAGGCGAGGACGGTCTCACGCTGGTTCGTGATGCCGATCGCGGCGACGGGGACCGTGAGGCGCGACGTGACGTCGGCGAGCGTGGCCGCCACCGCCTCCCAGATCTCGGCCGCGTCGTGCTCGACCCAGCCCGGTCGGGGGAAGTGCTGGGTGAACTCGCGGTAGGAGGAGACCGAAGGGGCCCCGTCGTCGAACACGGCGCGCGTGCGCACGCCGGTCGTGCCGGCATCGATGGCGAGAAGGGCGCAAGTGCTCATCGCGCACACCGTAACCGCGGGCGATTCAGCCGGCGGACAGCAGCCCGACCATCGCCCCGTGGATCCCGGGCGCGGCGGCGAGCACGCTCTCGGGTCGCACCGCGCCGCCGTCGATCGCGGTGACGACGGCACCGGCCTCGAGGGCGACGATCCATCCCGCCGCGAGGTCCCACGACTGCAGGCCGCGCTCCATGTAGACGTCGGTGCGCCCGCAGGCGACCATGCACAGGTCGACCGAGGCCGCTCCGAACCGGCGGATGTCGCGGATGCGCGGCAGTACGGGGATGAGGTCGCGTACCTGGCGTTCGCGCACAGAGGGTTCGTAGCCGAATCCCGTGCCCAAGAGGGCGAGGGCGGGGTCGGTACAGGAACTGGCGCGCACGGGCTCGCCGTTGCGGGTGGCGCCTCCACCGCGGTGCGCCGAGAACATCTCGCCGAGCGGGGGGATCCACACGGCGCCGGCCACCGGCCCGTCGGCGTCGAGCACGCCGATCGAGACGGCCCAGGCGGGGATCCCGTAGAGGAAGTTCGTCGTACCGTCGATCGGGTCGAGGTGCCACTCGAGTCCGGTCGTGCCGGGCCGCGATCCGCCCTCCTCGCCGACGACTGCGTCGTCGGGACGTGCGAGGGCCAGCCCCTCGAGGATGACGATCTCCGCCGCCCGGTCCCACTGGGTCACCATGTCGGTCACGGTGGATTTGGACGAGACCTCGATGCCTCGCTCGCGTCCTGCTGCGGCCAGATCGCCGGCCTCACGGGCGAGACGCTCGGCGAGGGTCCTCAGCGCGCGCGGTTCGTCACCGGTCATCGACGATCGCCGGTCTCGCGCCATTCGCCGACGGCGCGCAGCACGAGAACGGCCACCACGGCGGTGCCGACGGCGGCGGAGGTGCCGCCGGTGAGGAACCCGATGCCTTCGGGCACGGTGCATTCCCCTTCGCACTGCACGTCGACGAGGGCGAAACCCACGAGCGCACCGGCGAGACCCGCGATGCAGATGGAGACGAAGGCCAGGATGCGGGCTCCGCGCGAGGGGAGAGCCGAGAGCGCGTCGGGGGAGGAGGGCACGCGGCCATCGTAGGCGGGTGCCCCACTAGCGTTCGCGACGGTGGCGCGATCGATCCTGCACGTGGACATGGACGCCTTCTTCG
>JBDLRG010000174.1:0-5041 GCA_039800125.1 Actinomycetota bacterium | reverse complement strand
TCCGCCCGGGAAAGGCTCGCCGCCGAGAAGACCGTGATGTTCCGCCCGTAGAGGTCGAGCAGGGGCTGGGAGAAGCCGATCGTGGCGAACGTGAGGTACGAGAGGAAGTGTCGCCTCATGGGACAATCAGCCTGCCACACTGGTCCGATGAAGCGACTGCACACACCGCGCCTTGCTGCGGCAATCGTGGCGACGGTGCTCACCGTGTCGGCGGTTGGCACGGCCGTCGCCGGAGTCCGACCGACCTTTTCCACCACCCGCCCGAACGGTCAGGGAAAGGTGCTCATCGTCGGGGACAGCCTCACGGTCGGGGCAGCCACGGGTGGCTACCGAGCAACGAACTACCTGCGCGATGCCGTGGCGGCGACCAAGGCGAGCCCCACGGACGCGCACACCCTCTGGTCCGGCGCAATCGTGGACGCGAGGGTCGGTCGACGCATCCCCGCCGGCCGCACGATCATCGCAGAACGCATCGCCGCCGACCCGTCCATCACCGCGGTCGTCGTCGCCCTCGGCACCAACGACGTCACGGGGAGCCTGCCCGCGACGCCGGAGGAGCGGCGGGCATTCTGGCGCTCGCGCATCGCCGGCGTGCTCGAGGCCGCGGCCGGCCGACCCGTGATGTGGGTGAACGTCGAGTTCGGACCGCAGAGGCCCGGCTGGAACGCCAGGGCCGCATTCTTCAACGCGGTGCTCCTGCGGATGGCCGCCGAACCCGCCTATGCGGGCCGTCTCGTGGTGCGCGATTGGGCTTCTCGTTTTCCGAACACGACGAGGGGAGAGATGCGATACACCGCCGACGGGATCCATCTCAATCCCGGTGGCTACAAGTTCCGTGCGGACTGGATGAGGGTCGTGATGAAGTGGTTCGGCATCGCCGCGGTCGCCGCGACGAGCACGTCCTCGAGCATCACCTCCTCGACGGACGCCGCCCCTCCACCGCCGTGACCACCCTCCCGGGAGTGTTCCCGGCGGGCGAGATTCTTCCTTTCGACGGGTCGGCGGTTCTTTACCGCGACTTCATGTCCCCCGACGAGGCCGACGAGGTCTTTGGCCGCCTCCTTCAGGACGAGCCCTGGCAGAGTCACTCCCTCAAGATGTTCGGCCGAACCGTTGCCGAGCCGCGACTCTCGGTGTGGTACGGGGATGACGGCGTGTCCTACACCTACTCGGGGGTGCCGCGACATCCCGTCGCTTGGAGTCCGTTGCTGTCCGAACTTCGCGACCGTTGTTCCCGAACGGCCGGCGCGTCCTTCAACGGCATGCTCGCCAACCTGTACCGCGACGGTTCGGACTCGATGGGCTGGCACGCCGATGACGAACCGGTACTCGGCCCCGAACCCGTCATCGCCTCGGTGAGCCTCGGGGCCGAGAGGAGATTCGACCTGCGGCACCGCTCCAGCGGCGAGCAGGTCTCGATCCTCCTCCCCCACGGCTCGCTCCTCGTGATGTCGGGGACGTCCCAATCCCACTGGGTGCACCGGATCGCCCGGTCCGCCCGCGTCTCCTCCGCCCGCATCAACCTGACCTTCCGCCGTCTACTGTGAGCATCATGAAGGACCTTTTCTCTCTCTCCGGCCGCGTCGCCCTCGTCACGGGAGGATCCCGCGGCATCGGCGCCATGATCACCCGGGGTTTCCTCGAGGCCGGATGTTCCCGCGTCTACATCACCGCACGCAAGGCCGCTCAGTGCGACGCCGCGGCTGCCGAACTCAGCCAGTGGGGCGAGTGCATCTCCGTGCCGGGGGATGTCTCGACACTCGAGGGCATGCAGTCCCTCGCCCGCACGATGGCCGACCGGGAGGATGCCCTCGACATCCTCGTCAACAATGCCGGAGCCGCGTGGGGCGAATCCTTCGACACCTTCCCCGAGTCGGGATGGGACAAGGTCGTCGACCTCAATCTCAAGACACCGTTCTTCCTCACGAAGGAACTCGCGCCGTTGCTGCGCAAGGGTGCGCGTGACGGGCATCTCGCCAAGGTCATCAACATCGCATCCATCGACGGTCTGTCGATCAACATGCTGGAGACGTACCCCTACGCCGGTTCCAAGGCCGGTCTCATCCACATGACGAAGCGCATGGCTCTCAGGCTCGTCAGCGAGGGCATCGTCGTCTCGGCCATCGCGCCCGGCGCCTTCGCTTCCGAGATGAACAAGGCCGCCCGAGACCATGCCGACGCCATCTCGGCGGGCATCCCGTCGGGACGCATCGGCACCGAGGAAGACATGGCGGGCGCCGCCATCTATCTCGCCTCGCGGGCCGGCGATTACGTCGTGGGGTCCACCCTCGTCGTCGACGGGGGCGTCACTCACGCACGCTGACACCGCCGGCGTCAGTTGACCCCGCGCTCGTAGCCCTCCCAGTAGGGCGCCCGCAGCCGGAACTTCTGCAGTTTCCCGGTCGCGGTGCGGTCCAGTGCCTCGCGGAACTCGACCTTCTTCGGGGACTTGTAGCCCGCCAGTTTCGTGCGGACGTGGGCGATGACCTCCTCGGCCGTGAGCGTCGACCCGGGCGTGCGCACGACGAGGGCGAGCACCGTCTCGCCCCACTTCTCGTCGGGGATCCCGATGACGGCCACCTCGGCCACTTCGGAGTGGGAGAAGATCGCATCCTCCACCTCGATGGACGACACGTTCTCGCCGCCCGAGACAATGACGTCCTTGCGACGGTCGGAGATGGTGACGTAACCGGCGCCGTCCATCGTTCCGCCGTCCCCGGTGTGGAACCAGCCGTCCACGATGGCCACCGAGGTGGCATCGGGCTGCTCCCAGTAGCCCTCCATGACGTGGTTCCCGCGGGCGAGCACCTCACCGTCGGGGCTCATGCGCACCTGGATGCCGAGCGCCGGTGGACCGGCCGCGGCGAGACGGGACGCCCTGTCGGCCGGTGAGAGGTCGTCCCATTCCGCCCGCGACCTGTTCATCGTCAGGAGCGGGGAGGTCTCGGTGAGGCCGTAGATCTGGATGAACTCCCACCCGAGCTCGGTCTCGATGCGCTCGATGGTCGTCGTGGGGGGCGGGGCCCCGGCCACCACCATGCGCACCCGATCGCGTCCCGCCGTTCCCCCGTCGCGGGCGGCATCGAGGACCATGTTGGCCACCGCCGGCGCCCCGCACAGCAGCGTCACGCCGTGGGCGTCGATGCGGCGGAGGATCTCGGCCCCGTCGACCTTGCGCAGGATGACGTGCGTGCCGCCCATCGCCGTCACCGCGTAGACCATGCCCCAACCGTTCACGTGGAACTGCGGCAGGGTGTGCAGGTACACGTCACGGTCGTTCACCCCCGCCTGCCAGCCGAACACCGCGGCGTTCAGCCACATGTTGCGGTGCGTGAGCTGAACGCCCTTGGGCCGGGCCGTCGTGCCGCTCGTGTAGTTGATGGTGGCGGTGGCGTCCTCGTCGGCGACCCACGGGGCGGGATCGACGCCGCGGCGGAACAGCACGGCGTCGGACTCGGCACCGATGACGAAGCGGTGTCGGGCGGTCACGCCGGCGAGCGCCTCGTCGAGTTCCGGATCAACGAGCAGCACGTCGGCTCCGCAGTGCTCGACGATGTAGGCCACTTCCTCGGCCGCGAGCCGGAAGTTGACCGGGACGAGCACGCGTCCCCACCCGCTCACCCCGAAGAACGCCGTGAGGAGACGCGCCGAGTTCTGGCTGACCATCGCCACCCGGGCTCCGGGGGCAACTCCGAGCGCATCGAGGCCGGCGGCGAGCGCACGTGCCCGCTCACCGAGTTCCCTGTAGGTGAGCGATTCCCATGACGCGGCGGGCTGGTCGGGCTCGTCGACGACGGCGATGCGGTCGCCGTAGACCAGTTCGGCCCGGCGCAGATGGTCGAGGATGGTGAGTGGCACTCTCATGCACCACACCGTAGACCGACGTCGACGCCGGCTCTTCCGTCCGGGGTGTTCCTAGACTGCACGGCGTGAGGATTCGGTGCGCGTGACCCTCGTCCGCGGAATCGTGCACGGCCTCGCCGTGTGCCTCGCCCTCGCGGTCCCGTCACCGTCCACCGTGGACGCCGCCGCGGCTCCCCCCCACCCCTCGACGCTGCGACCCGAACTCATCGGAGCCGCGCGTCAACTCGTCGTCGTCGTTCCCGCGTACTGGAAGGCCACGACCGCCCGGGTCGACCGTTGGGAGCTGCGCAACGGCACCTGGGTGCGCAGGAACATTTCGTCGTACACCGCCCGCCTCGGCAGGACGGGTACCCGGGTCGTGCGGCGCGAGGGGGATGGTTCCACCCCGGCCGGTTCCTTTCCCCTGCTCTCCGCCATCGGCACCGAATCCTCGCCCGTCACGCGTCTCAGATACACGCGTATCCGGGCCGGCCACTGCTGGATCTCGGACGTGTCCGACGCCTCCTACAACCGTCTCGTGGTGAGATCACGCTGCGGGGAAGCCAACGAGGACCTGCATCGCATCGCGACGGCCGGCCCGTACCGGCGCGTCGTCGTCACCGGGTACAACACGTCCCCGATCGTTCCGGGCCTGGGTTCGGCCATCTTCCTGCACCTGCATTCGCGTCGCAACGGTTCGACGGTGCCGACGGCCGGCTGCATCTCTCTCGACACCGCTCCCATGGACGCCACGTGGCGATGGCTCGACCCGGCCAAGGCTCCCCGTATCGTCATCGGGCCCGCCGCCTGGCTGACCGGAACCTGAGGGCGCCTCAGCGGTACCCGAGCATTCTCAGCCACAGGGGCCAGACGAGGTTGAAGCCGAGCAGCATTCCGGCGAGCCACACGAGGATCATCACCGCACCGGCGATGACGCCGACGTTGTTCACCCAGAAACACCGGTCCCACACCGTGGGTCCGATGGTGGCGAGACACTCACGGCGCCGGGGCCGGAGCGACCGCGCCGCCCGAGAATCGGGATGCTTGCCGCACCATGGAATGACTGATATACAAGTCTCATTGAATGCTGTTCTATTTGGGTTGACACCAGGTCGTCCCGATTCACACAGCCTCATGCCCGAACAACCACGGGTTCCCACACCGACACACCGGAAAGAGAGACACACACCATGAACAG
>JBDLRG010000173.1:0-10588 GCA_039800125.1 Actinomycetota bacterium | reverse complement strand
GAAGGACTCCACCACCGAGGCGACGATCGCCCCGCCGTCGAGGGGAAGCAACGGCACGAGATTGAGGACGCCGAGGGCGAGCCCCGCCCACCAGACGGCGATCGTGAAGTCGCTGCCTGCGACGGCGTCACGGTCGAGCGGATTCGTCCCGGTGGCGGCGAGGATGGCGAGCGCGGTGGCGATCTGGATGCCCGGACCGGCGAAGGCGATGGCGGCGCGCTCTCCCCAACGCAGTTCCCGCCTCGGTCGGTAGGAGGCGAAGGCCACCATGAAGTCGAGCGAGATGCTCGCCTCGCAGTCGGCGCGACGAGCCATCCAGGCGTGCCCCCACTCGTGCAGGAGGGTGAAGACGGCGACGCTTCCGGCGACCCACAGCCCGAGCGGCAAGGGGTAGAGCACGGCGATGAGGACGACGAAGGCGATGAAGCCGGGTCGCACCGTGGTGGGGAACCCGAAGAAGTCGAAGGACGAAGGTCGCGGCCGGGACGGGGGTGCGAGCACGGACCCAGTGTACGGACGGGTCCGGTTCGCCCGACCCGCCGTAGTATTCGGCCGTGCCCCTCGTTTACGCCTTCGACCACTCGCATCGCCGCGCTCCCCGGGAGCTCAAGGATCTTCTCGGGGGCAAGGGGGCCAACCTTGCCGAGATGATGTCGGTGCTCGGCCTGCCCGTCCCCCACGGCTTCACGATCACGACGGACGCCTGCCGGGCCTACATGCGCGGCGGTTGGCCCAAGGGCCTCAACGAGGAGGTGGAGCGCCACGTCGAGCGACTGGAGAAGAAGATGGGTCGGCGGCTCGGGGATCCCGTCGACCCGTTGCTGGTGTCGGTGCGCTCCGGGGCCAAGTTCTCGATGCCCGGGATGATGGACACGGTCCTCAACCTCGGACTCAACGACAAGAGCGTCAAGGGGTTGGCCGCCTCGACGAACAACGAACGTTTCGCCTGGGACTCGTACCGGCGCTTCATCTCGATGTACGGACGCATCGTGCTCGGCATCGAGGCCCGTCATTTCGATGAGCCCCTCGAGGAGACTCGCGCGGCCGCCGGGGTGCGCGCCGATGCCGAGATCCCGGCGGACGCCCTGAAGACACTGTGCGAGACGTACAAAAAGGTGGTGGCGGAGCACTCGGGTCGCGCCTTCCCCCAGGATCCCGCACGACAGCTGCGCGGCGCGGTGGAGGCAGTGTTCCGCTCGTGGAACGGTCCCCGTGCGGTCGCCTACCGGGTGCGCGAGAAGATCAGCCACGACCTCGGCACCGCCGTGAACGTGCAGGCGATGGTGTTCGGCAACCGCGACGAGAACTCGGGCACCGGGGTGGGATTCACCCGCAACGCCGCCACGGGCGAGGCCGTCCCCTACGGCGACTTCCTCGTCAATGCCCAGGGTGAGGACGTCGTCGCCGGCATCCGCAACACCGAGGACCTTGACGCCCTGCGGCGGCGTTTTCCGGCCATCCATGCCGAACTCCTCGACATCTTCGCCCGCCTCGAGCGGCACTATCGCGACATGTGCGACACCGAGTTCACGATCGACCAGGGAAAGTTGTGGATGCTCCAGACCCGGGTCGGCAAGCGCACCGGGGCCGCCGCCCTGCGCATGGCCGTCGAGATGACCTCGCCGACCGGAACGGGAAAGGGAGCGTGGAAGATCCCGCGCAAGGTTGCCGTCACCCGCGTGACGGCCGAGCACCTCGACCAGGTGCTCCATCCGCAGTTCGCCGAGAAGGTTCCCGCCCTGACGAAGGGACTGGGGGCTTCCCCGGGAGCCGCGGTGGGTCGCGTCCACTTCGATGCCGACGAGGCTGCCGCCGCGGGAGCAGCCGGTGAAGACGTCATCCTCGTGCGCCCCGAGACGAGCCCCGAGGACGTTCACGGCATGATGGCGGCGCGCGGTGTGCTCACTGCGCGCGGCGGTCTCGTGAGTCACGCCGCCGTCGTGGCGCGCGGCTGGGGGACCCCGGCCGTCGTGGGTGCCGAGGCACTGCGATTCGCATCGGGGTCGTTCTCGGTGGGGGACGTGACGGTGCGCCAGGGAGACTGGATCTCCATCGACGGCACCACCGGAGAGGTGATGCCGGGTCGACTTCCGCTCGCGGCGGGCGAGCCACCGCGTGAGTTCGACGAGATCCTCGGGTGGGCCGACGACATCCGTCGCGGCAAGCTCTCCGTACGCGCCAACGCGGACAACGCCGAGGACGCGCGCCGTGCGCGTGAACTCGGCGCACAGGGCATCGGCCTGTGTCGCACCGAGCACATGTTCCTCGCCGCGGACCGACTGCCGGTGGTGAGGCGGATGATCCTGGCCGAGACTCCCGAGGAGGAGGCGGTGGCGCTCGAGGAACTGCGCGTGGTGCAGCGCAAGGACTTCGCCGGGATCCTGCGGGAGATGTCGGGTCTTCCCGTGACGGTGCGCCTCCTCGACCCCCCATTGCACGAGTTCCTTCCGCACGTCGACGAACTGGAGAAGCGTCGGGCCGAGGGCGGATTGTCGGCCGAGGAGGAGAGGCTGCTCGTTGCCGCCCGTGAGTGGGCCGAGGTGAACCCCATGCTCGGCACGCGCGGCGTTCGGCTCGGCGTGGTGAAGCCCGGCCTGTATGCCATGCAGGTGCGCGCCCTCATGGAGGCCGCCGACATGGTGGCCGCTGAGGGTGGCGAGCCGATCGTCGAGATCATGATCCCGCTCACGGTGACCCGCGAGGAGCTGGCTCTGGCGCGCAGCTGGGTGCAGGAGGTGCTCGACGACGTGGCCTCCTCCCCGCTCCCCGGTGCGCGCAAGGGTTCCCCCACGAAGAAGCGGGCGAAGGTGACGATCGGGACGATGGTGGAGACCCCCCGCGCGGCGTTGCGCGCCGACGAACTGGCCGAGTTCGCCGACTTCTTCTCCTACGGCACGAACGACCTCACCCAGATGACGTTCGGCTTCAGCCGTGACGACGTGGAGAGCCGCATGATGCCGGTGTACCTCGAGAAGGGACTGCTGTCGCGCAATCCGTTCGAGACGGTGGACCAGCGGGGCGTGGGTGAACTGGTGCGCATGGCGGCGACGCGCGGCCGTTCCACGCGCAAGAACCTCAAGCTCGGGGTCTGCGGTGAGCACGGCGGTGATCCCGAGTCGATCGCCTTCTTCTACGGTGCGAAGGTCGACTACGTGAGTTGCTCTCCGTACCGCATCCCCATCGCGCGTCTCTCGGCGGCTCAGGCCGTGCTCGGCTCCCTCGGCGGCGACACCCGCTGAGGTCGGTCGGGAACCCCGAGCGGGGGAAAGGTCCTGTTCACCCCCGAACTAGCATCGCTCCATGGCCATCGCCGACGAGGACATCGCCAAGGTCCGCGCCTCGGTCGCCCTCTCCGACGTCGTCTCGCCCCACTGCCAGCTGCGCCGCACGGGACGCAGCCAGGTCGGGTTGTGTCCGTTCCACTCCGAGCGCACGCCGTCCTTCCACGTCAACGACGAGACCGGCCGTTACATGTGCTTCGGCTGCGGGGCCAAGGGCGATGTGTTCACCTTCCTCCAGCAGATCGAACACCTCGACTTCGTCGGCTCGGTGGAGCGGCTCGCGTCCCGTGCCGGGATCGAACTGCGCTACACCTCCGGTCCGGACACCGGGGAGCGCAAGCGTCGCAAGGAGATCGCCGCCCTCGTCGCCCGTGCCGCGGATTGGTACCACGACCGTCTGCTCGCCGCGCCGGACGGGCGCGCGGCCCGGGACTACCTGCGCACCCGTGGCCTCTCCGGCGACGTCGCCCGGACGTTCCGGCTCGGGTGGGCACCCGATGACTGGGACCTGTTGTGCCGGGCACTCGACGCACCGGCCCAGATGCTCACCGATGCCGGCCTCGGGTTCGTCAACAAGGCCGGTCGACTGCAGGATTCGTTCCGTGCCCGGGTGATGTTCCCCATCTTCGACGAGAACGGCGCGGCCGTGGCCTTCGGGGGAAGGGTCCTGCCCGGCAGCACCGACCCGGCCAAGTACAAGAACTCCACGGAGACGACGGTCTACGCCAAGTCCCGCACGCTCTATGGTCTGAACTGGGCGAAGGGGGACATCGTCAAGCAGGACCGCGTCATCGTGTGCGAGGGCTACACCGACGTCATCGGCTTCCACCGTTCGGGGATCACGACGGCGGTGGCCACGTGCGGCACCGCGCTCACCGAGGAGCACGTGAAACTGCTCACCCGGTACGCCCACAACGTCGTGCTCGCCTTCGACGCCGACGCCGCCGGCCAGGGTGCGGCCGACAAGTTCTACGCGTGGGAGAAGAAGTACGACATCTCGGTGTCGGTGGCCCAGTTCCCGGGTGGCAAGGACCCCGGCGAGATGGCCGACAACGACATCGAAGGTCTCGCGCGGGCGGTCAATGAAGCGATGCCCTTCCTCGGTTTCCGGCTCAAGCGGCTCTACGACGCCCATCCTCTGCGCTCGCCCGAGACCCGGGCGCGCGTGGCCTCGAAGGCGATGGAGATCGTCAACGAGCACCCCGACCAGAACGTGCGCATCCTGTACGCGGGCCAGGTGGCGAGCCACACCGGCGTGTCGTCGGCCGAGCTCACCCGACTGGCCGAGAGGGGCGGCCGCGCCGCGGTGACGGTGTCGGCGCCCGTTCAACACGCGCCGGAGGGGGCGGGATTCGTGGCGTTGTCGTTGCTCATCCACGAGTGGGACGCCATCGCGCCCTGGCTCATCGCCCAGCTGTTCCCGGATGGGCCCCAGCGCGAGGCGTTCTCCGCCCTCGCGGCGGCCGAGGGTGACGTGCACACTGCGTTGGCCATGTCCGGCGACGAGGCCCGGGACATCATCGAGAGGGCGGCGGTGTACGACTCCGAGGCCGATCCCTTCGTCGAGGCGCGGTCCCTCATCGCCGCGGCCGTGAGGCGCGAACTGCAGGTCCGCCGTCCCGGTGAGGACATGGAACGGGTGCGGCGCGACCGGGAGGTGCGACTCGCGCTCGAGCAGTTGTCGCGTCCCGACGAGGCCGTCGGAGCGGCGGTGGTACTTCTCGGTTGGTTGGCCACGGAAGGAGCAGGCGGGGGCTGATGGACAAGGACGTCACGGAGGGGGGAGTGACGCCGGTTCCCCCGCCCCCCGGGGTCGATGCGGCGGAATGGCTGGCGGTACTTCTGTCCCGCGACGAGAACGGTGCCGTGGAGGCCGATGCGGTCGCCCACGTCTTGCGTCACGTGGAACTGGATGCGGAGACGATTCGTCACATCGAGTCCATGCTCACCACACACGGCATCACCGTCGGCGCGATCGAACCCGACATCTCCGGACCCCTCGACCGTCCCGCCCCGACGCGGCGTCCTGTGCGTCGGCCCCTCATCCACGGCGGGGACTCGCCCGATGCGGTGCGCATCTACCGGGCCGAGATCGCCCAGATCCCCCTTCTCACCGCCGAGGAGGAACGCGCGCTCGGACGGGCCATCCGGGCCATGCAGGAGGCCCGGACGGAGATGGAGGAGACCCGGCCCGGTGCGGAGCGCCGGCGAGAGTTGCGCCGCCTGATCGCCGAGGGCGAGGAGGCCTACGAGCACCTCATCACCGCGAACCTGCGTCTCGTCGTCTCCATCGCCCGCCGATATGACGGCCGCGAATTGCAGCTCCAGGACCTCATCCAGGAGGGGAACATCGGGCTCATGCGGGCGGCCGAGAAGTACGACTGGGAGAAGGGTTTCAAGTTCTCCACCTACGCCACCTGGTGGATCCGCCAGGCCATGATGCGCGCGATGGCCGACCAGGGGCGGACGATCCGCATCCCGAGCCACGTGGTCGAGCTCATCCACCGCATGATGAAGGCCGAACGGGACCTGACCACAGAACTCGGGCGCGATCCCTCTCTCGAGGAGGTGGCCGACCGGTCGGGCATCGACCCGGCTCGTATCGAGGACCTGCGGTCGTTGGCGGCGGCGACGATCAGTCTCGACCAGCGCGCGGGTCGCGACGACGAGAACGACACCACGGTCGGCGACACGGTCGACGACAAGAGCGAGGACTCCTCTCCGGAGGACGTCATGCTGCGCCGGCAGCTGGTGGCGGCGGTGACCGCGGAACTCGCGCATCTCCCGGAGCGTGACCGCACGATTCTCGACAGGCGATTCGGCATCTCGTCGGGTCGTCCCGAGACCCTCGACGAGGTGGCCCGCCAGGAGGGAGTCACGCGCGAGAGGATCCGCCAGATCGAACAGAAGACCCTGGCCCGGTTGCGTCATCCGAACAACAGTCGCCGCCTGCGGGCGTTCCTCGAGGGGAGTTGAGGCTCCGTCCCCGCGGGTCGCCGCTGGTAATGTGGGCTTCCCTTCCGGGGTAGCTCAGTTGGCAGAGCGACGGACTGTTAATCCGTTGGCCGTGGGTTCGAGCCCCACCCCCGGAGCCAATGTGTCCCGGCCCCGCTCGGGAGCACGGGCCGGTAGCTCAGTGGTCAGAGCAGGGGACTCATAATCCCTGGGTCGTGGGTTCGATCCCCACCCGGCCCACCATCGCGGCGCCCGCCCTCACACCCAGGCGACGTCGAGGCGCAGGCCCGACCCGACGGGAACCGAGTCCCGGCGCAGCTCAGCCTCGTCGACTTCCCAGGTGTGCGACGCCGGGTTCGCCCGGCGCACCTGGACGAAGTTGAAACGATCCGTGGAGAAGGGTCGCAATTCCGCCGCGGAGCACGCGGCGAGAAAGCCGGTGTCCTCACCCACGTTGAGGGCGGGGAACCGGATGGGGCCGAGCCGGGCCCTGTCAACGAGGAGGGTGGGGCCGGCGACGAGGCCGATGCGGGCGAATTCCTTGTCGGGGTGGCGAAGCACCGTCGTGTCGTCGGATTGGAAGTGCATGTACACGGTCCGCTTCCCGAGGACTGCGGAGTCGGTGGCCCGACGGGCCAGAAGCATGTCGGAGAGGTAATGGGGGCCGTACCAATCGTCGTCGTCGAACTTGGCGAACCAGTCGCCCTCGCCCGCGTCGATGGCGACGTTCAGGCACTCCCCGAGGGTGCAGGTCGCGGGCATCTCGATGAGACGTGAACCGGAGAATTCGGCGAGACGATTCCTCAGGTCGGGGATGTCGAAGCCGTCCCCGTGGGCCACGAACAGGAGTCGGACACGCGGGTGGATCTGCCGTCGGACATTGTCGAGGGCGAACCCGATCTGCTCGGGACGGTTGGTGGAGATGATGACGTCGACGGAGGGCGTCGAATCGTCGATCGAGGGCAGTCCGCCGGCTCGGAGAATCCGTCCGGCGACATGTTCCGCGGTGTGGGCACCCATGACGCGGCGCCATCCGAGATGAGCGGTGCGGTCGCGTACCGTCGGGTCGAGAAGGTCGGCGAGCACGGCATCGATCGCGGCACGACCCGCCGGCATCGGCACATCCGATCCGAAGACCTCCTCGACACCGCGGTGAGGAACGGAGACGACCGGTATCCGAGAGGCCAGTGCCGCGAAGAGCGACGGATCGATGCGGTCGGGCGAGGGATGGGCATGCAGGAGAACGGACGCTCGAGACGCATCCCCCGTTCGGCCGGACGAGAGAGACACGGCGGGTGACACCTGCGACGGATAACGCAGGCGGCGGCGACGCCGAACCGAGTCGTCCATGATGGTGAGGGCTCCGGCCCCCGCCGCCCCGAGGAGAAGTTCGTCGAGGGCGGAGATGCGCACCGGACGCCGGTCCGGTGTCCACCGCGGCGTGAAACGGATGTCGAGTGGGCCCACTGCTGTGCGCCCCGGCGATCGACCTCGGCGCGGATCGACGATGCCGGGCACCACGACGACCGGGGTGGCGGGGTGCGAGCCCGTCAGCTCAGCGGCACGAACGCTCGACCCGGCGACGATGACGTCGGCCGTGGCCGCGAGATCCGCCGAGAGCGGACCTGTGCCGGCCGAATCCCAGACGACCCGTCGCACCCCGCGCCGCTCGGCCATCTCGAAGAGACGACGACGTGCGCGAGGGGAGCGCCTCCGGTGGTGAGCCGGCCCGTGCTCGGCGACGACGAGATCGACGTCGAGGAACTGGTGATCGAACCAGGCCGGGTCGGCGGGGACGATGCCGAGGCCGCCTTCGAGGTCAGTGACGAGCGAATCCCGTGCCGCGACCAGGGCGACGCCGGGTTGGCGCGGCGCCTCCTGCGAGGGGAGGCGCACACGACCATCCGGTGCACCCCGTCGGCGGACGCGACCGACGAGCGAGGTGAGACGTGCGGGCAACACCCGCCACCCGGAGGGTCGGCGCAGGTCGACGACGAGATGGCCCAGCAGATACGGCTCCGTGGCGCGCAGGCGGGCCCGGTCCATTCGCTGAGCCACCGAGGTCAGGAGGGCCGTGGCGCGGAGGCGCTCGAGCTGGCGCTCGGTCTGTCCGTCCGGACCCGACGTCACACCCATGCGACATCCGTCCTGACGCCCGGGCCCACCGGCGAGGATCCCCGCAGGATCTCGTCGTCCTCGATGGTCCAGGTGTGCGATGCGGGGTCGGCGCGTCGGTGGAGCATGAAGTTGAAACGATCGGTGGAGAAGATGTCGAGTCCCGCCGCCGTGCAGTCCTCGAGGAAACGCGAGTCGGTCCCCCGGGGCAGGGCGGCGAAACGGATCGACCCGAGCGCATCGCGACGCACGAGCAGTGTCCCGCCCTGGACGCTGGGGACGGTCTGGAACTCGCGTCCCGCGAAGCGCAGGACGGTGCGATCGGAGGCCTCGAGGTACACGTAGTTCGTCCTCTTGCCCAGTATCGGGGCGTCCGTGTACAGACGCGCGAGGAGCATGTCGGACAGGTACGCCTCGCCGTACCAGTCGTCATCGTCGAACTTGGCGAACCAATCGGACTTCGACACGTCGAGCGCGGCATTGAGGCACTCGCCGAGCGTCCTCTCGGGGGGGAGGTGGAGGTGGACCGAACCGGGAAATTCCGCGATCCGACGTCGCACGTCATCGAGGTCGAAGGCGTCGCTGTTGGTGACGAAGATGAGTCGCTTACGGGGGTGGTCCTGGCGGCGGAACGAATCGAGGGCGAACCCGGTCTGCTCGGGGCGGTTCGACACGAGGACCACATCGACGGACGGAGCCTCGGCAACGGGGGCGTCGATGCCCACGGCGCCGAGGATGTCGGCCATGCGGTGGGCATAGGTGTGACGCGAGAGCACGTGGCGCATACCCCTCTGGCCGAGACGGTCGCGGGTATCGGGATCCATGAGCGACCCGAGCACATCGGCGGCGTCGGCTCGGGTCGAGGGAGAGGGAACGAGGTCGCCGAAGAGGGCGTCGACAGCCTCCGAGGGGGTGGACACGACCGGTGTGCGGCAGGCGAGGAGTTCGAACACCCGGCGCGCGAGCATCGTCGGTGACCCGAGGACCGAGTTCGTGTTGAGGAACACCCCGTGGGTGCGGTAGCGCTGCAACATGCTGGCGTAGTCGAGCGTTCCGCGCACCCACGGACCGAAATCTGCGCCCTCGAATCCGCCGACGGCATCGGTGCCGGCCTGGCGGTCGTAGATGACGAGATCCCCCGCGTCCACCGCCCCGTGCAGCAGTTCGGTGAGCATCGCGACCCGTTCGGGATATTGGCCACCGCGCCAGGAGCCCGCGAAACAGATCTCCCGATTCACGCCCTGTATGCGTCCCAACGGATTGTGGATGCGCGGCTGGGCGGCGAAGGTGAGGGTGTGCACCCGGTCGTGACCCAGTGCGGACCGATAGTTCTCCACGACGTTCGCGTCGGTCGTGAAGACGTGGTCGAAGGCACGTGCCACCGGGAGGAACTGGTCGAAGTGGACCGGGTCCTCCTTGTTCCAGAACACCGACGGGATCCCCCGGGCACGGGCGTCGGCGAGAACGTGCTCCAACGCCGGCTTCTGACCGAATCTGCTGAAGGCACCCTGCCAGCCGCCACCACTGGCGTTCCACGCGCTCTCGGCGAACACGAAATGGGCCGCGCCGATCTGGCCCTGCCAGCGGTCGTGGGATGCGGGGATCAGCACGATCTCGTGGGCGAAGCAGGCGTGGGAGAACTCGTCGAGGAAGGACAGCGCGGTCTCGGCGCGCGCCGGTATGACAGGGCCCTCGGTCCATGCGGCCGGCTCCCGCCTTGCCCGGCCACGCCTGCGCACGTCAGCGATCAATTCGCGGACGCGACGTGGCGCCGTGCGCCAGCCGACGGGGCGGCGCAGTTCGACGAGAAGCATCCCCACCTTCATCGCCGGAGAGGCCCAGAGTGCGCGCATCTGTGCGCGGTGTTTTTCCTCGGCGGATGCCATCTCCCGTTGGAGACGCCTCATGGCGTCGACTTCGGGGTCGGTGTCGACGGTCCGGGCGGAAGGCGGTGGGGAGGAGGACGAGTCGGCGGTCATGCAGGCTTTGAGGGTCCTCGCCACATTACTTCCGCCCGTCGGGGGCACCGGGACACGGGCATGCGCCCGTTGCAGGGTTTCAGCCGCGGGAGAGGACCGCAGCCACGATGCGATCGGCGGCTGTGCCGTCCCACAACGCGGGTCGGCGGGCAGGCGCGGGATGGGCGAGTTCCTCCTCCACCGCGGCGACGATCCGGTCCGGGTCGATGCCCACCACGGTGTTCGTTCCCTCGGTCACGGTGAGGGGACGCTCGGTGT
>JBDLRG010000172.1:0-4416 GCA_039800125.1 Actinomycetota bacterium | reverse complement strand
ACGGAGCCTGGACTCACGACGGATTCTTGCGATGTTTGCCATTGGATGCCTACCAGGTCACTTCTTGCCGGTCTTGCCGGCCTTGCGGAGGATGCGCTCGTTCAGATAACGCACTCCCTTGCCCTTGTAGGGCTCGGGCTTGCGGATCGACCGGATGTTGGCGGCCACCTGGCCGACGACCTCCTTGTCGATACCGCGCACGATGACGCGGGTCTGGGCCGGGACCTCGAAGGTGATGCCCTCGGGTGCCGGGACGATGACGGGGTGCGAGAAACCGAGCGCGAGGCGCAGGTTGGTTCCCTGGGCCTCGGCGCGGTAACCCACGCCCACGATCTCGAGTTCCTTGGCGTAGCCGTCGGTGACTCCCACGACCATGTTGTTCACCAGCGTGCGCACGAGCCCGTGCAGCGAGCGGTTCTGCCGCTCGTCGTCGGGGCGCTCCACGAGGAGGACGGACTCCTCCTTGCGAACCGTGATCTCGCCGGGGATCTCGCGGGACAGCTGTCCCTTGGGACCCTTCACCGTGACGGTGCGACCGGCGATGCTCACCTCGACCCCGGAGGGGAGGGTGATGGGGGCCTTTCCGATGCGTGACATGTCTCTTCCTACCTTCCCGTCACCACACGAAACAGAGGACTTCGCCGCCGACCTTGCGCTTGCGCGCCTCGCGGTCGGTCATGAGCCCCTGGCTGGTGGACAGAACGGCGACGCCGAGGCCTCCGAGGACGCGCGGGACCTCGGAAGAGGCGCGGTACACGCGCAGACCGGGCGTGGAGATCCTCGTCAGGCCGCTGATCGTGCGATGGCGGTCGTTCGAATACTTCATGTGGACGGTGAGCTCGTTGCCGGGACCCTTGCGGGCGGGCGCGACGGAGAAGCCGTCGATGTAACCCTCCTTCTTGAGGATCTCGGCGAGGGCCACCTTCTGCTTGGAGGAGGGCATGACCACGTTCTCCTTCAACGCGGTGTTCGCGTTGCGGATGCGGGTCAGCATGTCGGCGATGGGATCGGTCATCATCTCGGTTACCTCACCAGCTCGCCTTGGTCACGCCCGGGATCTCGCCGGCATGGGCCATCTCGCGGAAGCACACCCGGCACAGGCCGAACTTGCGATACACCGAGCGGGCACGGCCGCACTTGCGGCAGCGCGTGTACGCCCGGACGCGGAACTTGGGCTTGGCGTTCGCCTTGTTGATCAGTGACTTCTTTGCCATTGTCCTCTACCTGTCCTACTTCTTCTTGCCGCCGCGGGCGGGGCCCTTGGCCTTCTTGCGCGCCGGGGGACCACCCTCGTTGCCGCGCTTGAACGGGAAACCGAACGCATCGAGGAGGGCTCGGCCCTGCTCGTCGCTCACGGCGGTCGTCACGATGGTGATGTCCATGCCGCGGGGAGCGTCGATCTTGTCGTACTCGATCTCCGGGAAGACCGTCTGCTCGGCGAGGCCGAACGTGTAGTTGCCGCGACCGTCCCACGAGTGGGCCGGCAGGCCGCGGAAGTCGCGGATTCGCGGGATGGCGATCGAGAGGAGTCGGTCGAAGAACTCCCACATGCGGTCGCCACGCAGCGTGACCTTGCAGC
Organism: Actinomycetota bacterium; assembly: GCA_039800125.1. Taxonomy (GTDB): domain Bacteria; phylum Actinomycetota; class Acidimicrobiia; order Acidimicrobiales; family Ilumatobacteraceae; genus UBA2093. The sequence goes on along the minus strand of JBDLRG010000172.1, from coordinate 2,837 downwards.
CGATCGCCTGGTTCTCGCGGAGCTTGAATCCGGCGATCGAGTCCCTCGACTTGGTCACGATGGGCTTCTGGCCGGAGATGGCGGTGAGATCCGCCACGGCACCGTCGAGCAGCGACGGCTGCTGGGTGGCCTTGCCGACACCCATGTTGATCACGATCTTGTCGAGCCTCGGGACCTGCATGACGTTCGCGAGCCCGAGCTGGGCCATGATCGCCTGCTTGACCTCGGCGTCGTAGCGCGCCTTGAGGCGCGGAGCGGTGGTGGCGGTCATCAGACTTCGTCTCCCGTGGTCCTGGCGATACGGATCTTCCGGCCGTCCTTCTCGAGGCGGAATCCGATGCGCGTGGTCTTTCCCTTGTGGACGAGCATCACGTTCGACGCGTCGAGGGGCATGGCCTTCTCGACGATGTCGGGCTTGTCCCCCGCCTTGCGCGCCTTGGTGTGGCGCTTGGCGAGGTTGACGCCATCCACGATCACCTTGTTGTCGGCGGGCATCACGCGAGAGATGGTGCCCTCCTTGCCGATGTCCTTGCCCGCGATGACACGGACGAGGTCGCCCTTCCTGAGCTTCATGGTCACAGCACCTCCGGTGCGAGCGAAACGATTCGCATGAACTTCTTGTCGCGGAGCTCGCGACCCACGGGCCCGAAGATGCGGGTGCCGCGGGGGGTGAGATCCTCCTTGATGAGGACGGCGGCGTTCTCGTCGAAGCGGATGTAGCTGCCGTCGGGACGACGCTTCTCCTTCTTGACGCGGACGACGACGCAGCGCACGACCTCGCCCTTCTTCACGGCGGCACCGGGAATGGCGTCCTTGACGGTTCCGATGAAGACGTCGCCGATCGAGGCGTACCGGCGGCGCGTGCCACCGAGCACCTTGATGACGAGCACTTCCTTGGCGCCGCTGTTGTCGGCGACCCTGAGACGGGATTCCTGCTGGATCACTTCGCACGCTCCAGGATCTCGACGATGCGCCAGCGCTTCAGCTTGGACATCGGGCGGGTCTCCATGACGCGGACGCGGTCGCCGACCTGGGCGTCGTTGGCCTCGTCGTGGGCATAGAGCTTCTTGGTGCGCATCACGAACTTGTCGTACTTGGCGTGGCGGACGCGCTCCACGACGGAGATGACCGCGGTCTGGTTCATCTTGTTGGAGACGACGAGGCCCTCACGGACCTTGCGGGCCTTCCGTTCGGCGGTGTTGTCGGTGCTCATGTTCCCTGTCACTTCCCTGCTGCCTCGGCCGCGGCGATCTCGCGCTCGCGGATGAGGGTGTTGATCCGTGCGATGCGACGACGGACCCTGCGGATCTCATCGTGCTTGTCCAGCTGGCCGGTGGCGTTGCGGAACCGGAGGTTCAGGGCCTCCTGCTTCGCGGCGCGCAACTCGGAGACGAGGGCCGCGAGGTCCTTGTCCCTGAGTTCGGCGATGGTGTTCTTCTGTGCCATGTCTGTGTCCGTCCTCGTCAGATGGGCTCGTCGCGCGAGATGACGCGGGCCTTGATGGGGAGCTTCTGCACGGCGCGCTCGAGAGCGGCGCGTGCGATGTCCGGGGTGGGATAGCTGAGTTCGAACAGGATGCGGCCGGGCTTCACCACGGCCACCCAGAACTCGGGGTTGCCCTTGCCCGAACCCATGCGGGTCTCGGCGGGCTTCTTGGTCACCGGCTTGTCGGGGAAGACGTTGATCCACACCTTGCCACCGCGCTTGATGTGGCGGGTCATGGCGATACGTGCAGCCTCGATCTGGCGGGCGGTGATCCACCCCGGCTCGAGCGCCTGGATGCCGTACTCGCCGAACGCCAGGGCGTTGCCGCCCTTGGACGTGCCGTTCATGCGGCCGCGCTGCTGCTTGCGGTGACGGACCTTGCGGGGCATCAACATGGTCAGTCCTCCCCTCGGAGCTTGGGAGTCTCGTGCGACTCGTGGATGCGACGTTCGATCGCCTCCTCCTCCTCGAGGAGACGCTCGAACTCGGGGTCGGCCTCCTTGACGAGGGGCGCGACCTCGGTCTCGACGAGGTCGGCAGCGGTGCGGGGACCGGCCGAGGACACCACGCGGCGTCCGGCTGCGGCGGCCTCGGGGGCGGCGGCACCGGAGGTGTCGCCGACCGCCATCGCGGCCTCGCGGCTGATCTTGTCCTGGGACTGGCTCTTGTAGGGGAGGATGTCGCCCTTGTAGAGCCACACCTTCACGCCCACGCGACCCGATCCCGTGCGGGCCTCGCGGAACCCGTAGTCGATGTCGGCGCGCAGGGTGTGCAAGGGCACGCGGCCCTCGCGGTACCACTCGGTGCGGCTCATCTCGGCGCCACCGAGGCGACCCGAGCACTGGATGCGGATGCCCAGTGCACCGAACTTCTGCGCGTTCTGCACAGCGCGCTTCATGGCGCGACGGAAGGCGATGCGGTTGACCAGCTGGTCGGCGACGCCCTGGGCGATGAGGGCGGCGTCGAGCTCGGCCTGCTTGATCTCGATGATGGTGAGCTGCACCCGATTGTTGCCGGTGATGCGGGCGAGACCGGCGCGGAGCTCGTCGGCCTTGGCGCCCTTGCGTCCGATGACGATGCCGGGTCGTGCGGTGTGCACCTCGACCTTGAGCTCGCCGGGCTTGCGCTCCACCTCGACGCGGCTGACGGCAGCGTCCTCGAGGGTGGTCATCAGGTACTCGCGGATCTTCCAGTCCTCGGTGAGGAGGTCCTTGTACTCGCGCGTGCTGAACCAGCGGCTCTTCCAGTCGGTGGTCACGCCGAGGCGGAACCCGTACGGGTTGATCTTCTGACCCATCAGTTCTCCTGGTTCTCTCCGGCAGCCGCGTCCTGGGCGGCGTCCGTATCGGGGG
>JBDLRG010000171.1:0-6764 GCA_039800125.1 Actinomycetota bacterium | reverse complement strand
GCGTCGTACTTGTACCCGAGCCCTCGGATGGTGACGATCCGCCGGGGCTTCGCCGGGTCCTCCTCGATGCGCGCACGGATGCGCTTGATGTGGACATCGAGGGTCTTGGTGTCCCCCACGTAGTCGCTGCCCCATACGCGGTCGATGAGCGTGTCGCGGGTCAGCACGCGGCCGGCGTTGGCCAGCAGCAGATGGAGGATCTCGAACTCCTTGAGCGGAAGGCGCTGGGGTTCGCCCCGCACCGTGACCTCGTGGCTCTCGGGGTCGAGCGCGACGTCCCCCACGCTGAGCGCGGCGCCGGTCAGTTCCCCGCCGCGCGCTCCGGGGACGCGGCGCATGACGGCGCGGATGCGGGCGGTCAGTTCGCGCAGACGGTAGGGCTTCGTGATGTAGTCGTCGGCACCCACCTCGAGACCGACAACCGTGTCGATCTCGGCACCCTTGGCGGTCACCATGATGATCGGGGTCAGCGTGCGCTTGCGCAGACGACGACACACGTCGATTCCCGACATGCGCGGCAGCATCACGTCGAGAAGCACCACGTCCGGCGCGACGCGATCGAACATCTCGAGTGCCTCCACACCGTCTCGGGCCACCTCGACGCGAAAACCCTCGCGCGTGAGGCCCACCTTGAGGGCCTCGACGAAGGACTCCTCGTCCTCGACGACGAGGACCGTCGGGACGGCACCTCCCCGCGTCATCCGCGCATCCCGGGCGTGGTGCGGGGGATGCGGAGCCGGAAGGTCGATCCCTCACCCTCGCGCGACTCGACCCTGACGTCACCTCCGTGGGACGAAGCGATGTTGCGCACGATCGAGAGCCCGAGTCCCGTGCCTCCGGTGTCCCGGCTGCGGGCGCGATCGACTCGGTAGAACCTCTCGAAGATGCGGTCCACTGCGTCGGGCGGGATGCCGATTCCCGCATCCTCCACCTCGAACACGACGCCGTCCAGGTCGTTCACCACGCGCACCGACACCCGCGACCCCGATCCGCTGTACTTGACCGCGTTCTCCACGAGGTTCACCACCGCCGACACGATGCGCCCCCGGTCGCCCTGCACGACCGCCGGCGCACTCCCGGCCACGAGGGACACCTCGATCCCCGAGCGGGCCGCGAGGTGCTGCACGCGCTCGATGGCCTCGGCCGCCGCCTCCACGGCATCCACCGGCTGCTGTTCGATGGTCCCGCCCATCTCGATTCGGGACAACTCGAGGAGGTCGTCGATGGTCCGCGACATGCGCTCGGCCTCGATGACCATCCGGCGGGCGAGCCGGCACAGGTTCTCGTCCGAGGTCTCCCCCTCGAGCGTCTCGGCCAGCACCGAGATGGCGCCCACGGGGGTCTTGAGTTCGTGGCTGACGTTGGCGACGAAATCGGTGCGCACCTCGTCGAGCCGACGACTCTCGGTCACGTCCTCCACGGTCACCGTGATGTCGCCCGTCGGCAGAGGATGCGCCCCCACGATGAAGCAACGTCGTGGCGGACCGGCGAGCGACAGTTCCTCGGCGAGCGCACCCCGCGTCCTCGCCGCGTGGGCGATGGAAGTCACCGTCTCGTCGAGGAGCACCTCACCGTGCCTCGATCCGGGGAGGTGCGTGACGGCGGGATTGCGGTACATCTCCCGACCGTCGGCCCCGACGAGCACCACTCCGAGGGGAAGTTCGTCGAACGCCGCCTGGAAACGATCCGCTCCTCTCGAGGCGGGGACGGGCGCGGACCCGGATTGTCCGTCCCTGTCGACCCGCCGGCGGCGCCGCAAGAGGACTCCAGCGTCGACGGCGACAAGGACCACGACCGCCCCGATGAAGAGCCCGAGGAGAAATCCCGTCATGGGCCGGACCGACTACCCGGCCGGGGGTTCGGGGAACGGGATCGCGTCGGTGTCGTCTTGGGAGTTCCGGAATCGCTCGGCGCCCTTGTGTTCGGGCAGCCACCCGGTCACGGTGTAGCGCACCTTCTCACCGACGTTCACGGCGTGGTCCCCGATGCGCTCGTAGAAGCGGGCCACGACCGCGAGTTGGATGGCCACCTGCAGGTCGATGGTCTTCTCGTCGTGTGCATCGAAGATGGTGCGGATGAACTCTCGCTGCAGGCCGTCGAGGAACGAGTCCATGTCGTCGATGGCGGCGGCCTTGGCGGCATCGTTGCGCTCGAAGGCGTCGAGGGCAGCGATGAAGAGCTGCTGTGCCTGTTCGCTCATGCGCTGGATGAGGCCCCGCAGACGCGGGTCGAGATCGTGTCCGTACACCCGGCGCGCGGCCTTGCAGATGTTCACCGTGAGGTCGGCGCTGCGCTCGATCTCACCGATCATCTTCACGATCGCCACGATCTCACGCAGGTCACCGGCGACGGGGGCCTGGAGGGCGATGAGCTGGTAGCAGCGCTCCTCCAGGTCGATGGACTTGGCGTCGATGTAGTCGTCGTGCTTGATGAGGTCGTCGGCTCCGTCCAGGTCGGAGTTGAGCAGGATCGCCGTCGCCCGCGGGATCGCCTCGATGACGGCGGCGAACAGTTGAATGAGCTCCGTGCGGATCTCGTCCTGTTGGCTGTGGAAGCCCTTGCGCAGCTCGCCCATCAGCCGAACCGTCCCGTGATGTAGGCCTCGGTTCGCTCGTCGCTCGGCACCGAGAAGATCTTCTGGGTCGTATCGAACTCGACGAGCACGCCCGTGCGCCGGTCGCTCTCGGTGTTCATCTCGGTGGTGAAGAAGGCCGTCGAGTCCGACACGCGGGCGGCCTGCTGCATGTTGTGGGTCACGATGATGATCGTGTATTCCTTCTTGATCTCCTGCATGAGATCCTCGATGCGGGCCGTGGCGATGGGGTCGAGGGCCGAGCAGGGCTCGTCCATGAGGAGCACCTCGGGATCGATGGCGATCGACCGGGCGATGCACAGGCGCTGCTGCTGACCGCCCGAGAGGCCCATTGCCGATGAGCCGAGGCGGTCCTTCACCTCGTCCCACAGAGCGGCACCACGCAGGGACTTCTCCACGACATCGTCGAGCTCGGACTTGCGCTTCGTGCCGTTCACCCGCGGGCCGTAGGCGACGTTCTCATAGATGCTCTTGGGGAACGGGTTCGGTTTCTGGAAGACCATGCCGATGCGCCGGCGCACCTCGCCCGCATCGGCCTCGGACCCGTAGAGGTCGATTCCGTGGTAGGTGACGGACCCCTCGACGCGGGCACCGGGGATGAGATCGTTCATGCGGTTGAAGCAGCGCAGCACGGTCGACTTGCCGCACCCCGACGGACCGATGAACGCCGTGATCTCCCCCCGCTTGATGTACATGTCGACGTTGCGCACGGCACGGAACGCGCCGTAATACACCGACAGATCGCTCACCCGCAGGACGACGTCGCCCTCCGGTGCGCGGCCCGCACCGTCACCCTCGCGGGGCGGCACGGTGATGAGGGTCGGGGAATCGGGGTTGGTGGTCATGGTCACGCGTCACCATCTCTTCTGGAACTTGTTGCGGAGGATAATCGCCGTCGCGTTCATGGCGAGCAGGACGACGAGGAGCACCACGATCGCGGCCGCGGCGAGGGGCCTGAAGTCCTGCTTGGCGTTGCTCACGTAGGCGAAGATCTGGATCGGGAGCACCGTGTAGGGGCTGTCGAACCCGTCGGGGTTGAAGGTGATGAAGGTGAGTGCTCCGAGCATGAGGAGCGGGGCCGACTCCCCGAGGGCGCGCGAGATCGACAGGATCGCCCCGGTGAGGATGCCCGGAAAGGCGTTCGGGAGAACCTGGCGCCGGACCGTCTGCCACTGGGTGGCCCCGAGCGCGAGCGAGCCCTGCCGAAGGGAATCGGGGACGGCGCGGATCGCCTCTCGCGACACGATGACGACGGTGGGCAGGATGAGCATGGACAGCACGAGTGCAGCCGTGATCACCGTGGACCCGAGCGCGAGAGGTCCCCGCTTGATGAAGGCGAGGCCCAGCAGACCGAACACCACGGAGGGAACGGCCGCGAGATTCATCACATTCAACTCGATCATCCGGTTGTACCAGCGTTCCTTGCGGGCGAACTCCTCGAGATAGATCGCCGTCCCCACGCCGAACGGCAGGCTGATCGCCGCTGTCGTGCCGATGACCCACAGGGAACCGAAGATGGCGGACTGGATTCCGGCGCGGGCGGGGCGGGCCGAGGGCATGTTCTGCACGATGTCGGTGCCGAGGCGCGGCCGAGCCTCGGTGAACACGTCGACGAGCAGGGTGGCGAGCACGCCGAGCCCGATGCCGAGGCCCGCGTACATGAAGACCCGGAAGACCACGTCACGCACGGCTTTGCCGGCGTCCGGACGGGCGGCGAGGGAGACGGTCCCGTCGCTCATTCGTAGACCTCGCGGAACCTGCGCACGATGCGGATGCTGAAGATGTTGAGCACGAAGGTGATGAGAAAGAGAAGGCCACCGACCGCGAAGATCGCCTTGTAGCCGGTGCTGCCGGTGGGCTGGTCGCCGATGCCGGCGAAACCGATGAAGCCGGCCATGGTCTGGCCCTCCTCGCCGGGGTTGAAGGTGAGCTGCGCCTTCGAGCCGGCGGCAAGCAGGGCGATCGTGGTCTCGCCGATGGCACGTGAAGCGGCCAGCACGATGGCAGCGACGATCCCGGAGACAGCGGCGGGGAAGACCACACGCACCGACACCTCGCGCCGGGTGCTGCCGAGAGCGAATGCACCCTCGCGCAATGCGTAGGGCACCGCCGACATGGCGTCCTCGGCGAGGGAGGCGACGGTGGGCAGGATCATGATGCCGGTGACGAGACCGGCGGCGAGGATGCTGTAGGTGCCCACCTCTCCGATGGGCCACAGCTTGGCCACCACGTTCGGGGTGACGAAGTTGAGGGCGAAGAAGCCGAACACCACCGTGGGGATACCCGCGAGGATCTCGAGCACCGGCTTGATGGTGCGACGAACGCGGGGGCGGGCGTATTCGGTGAGGTAGAACGCGGCGCCGAGTCCCAGTGGGATGGCGACGACCAGTGCGATCGCCGCCACCCACAGGGACCCGACCACGATGGCCCACACCCCGAACCCGCTCGGCTTGAACAGCGGCTTCCAATCTGCGCCGAGCAGGAAATCCCGCAGGGGGACCTCTCGGAAGAAGTCGATCGCCGGTCGCAGCAGGGAGACCACGATCAACACCGACGTGACCACCGTGACGCCCGCCATCGCACCCAGGAGGATCCTGATGACCCTCTCCGCCGCCTGACGGCGGCGCATCGACCCGGAGGGGAGGAGGGATGCGGTGGCGGGCGCGGTCATGACGGTCAGGAGGCGACGATCTCGTCGATCTTGGCCTTCGCGGCGGTCTTCTGCTCTTCGCTGAGCGGCACGTACAGGGCCTCCTCGATGGTGGCGTCCTGGTTCTCGTAGATGAACTCGAGGAAGGCCTTCATCTCGGCACGGGCGGCCGCTTCCTTCTTCACGTAGATGAAGAGCGGACGGGCCAGCGGCGTGTATTCGCCCGCCTGCACGCTCTCGATGGAGGGCTCGACGCAGCCGTTGCCCGAGTCGATGGCCACGGCCTTGATCCTGTCGAGGTTCTCCTCGAGGTACGAGTAGCCGAAGTAGCCGACCGCACCCGCATCACCCGACACGCCGGTGATGGTGACGTTGTCGTCCTCGCTCGGGCTGTAGTCGGTGCGGCTCGCGCCTTCCTCGCCGTTCACTTCCTTGGTGAAATAGTCGAAGGTGCCCGAGTCCGTGCCCGCTCCGAAGAGGGTGAGCTTCTGATCAGGGAACGAGGGATCGATCTGGTTCCAGTTGGTGATCTTGCCCTCGGATTCCGGTGACCACATCGTGGCCAGTTGCTCCATGGTGAGGCACGCCGCCCAATCGTTGTCCGGGTTCACGACGACCGAGAGGGCGTCATTGGCGACCTGGACCTCGTAGAACTCGATGCCGGCGGCCGCGCAGGCCTCCTTCTCGGAGTCCTTGATCGAACGCGACGCGGTGGAGATGTCGGTCTCCCCCGCGCAGAACTTCTCGAAGCCGCCGCCGGTACCGGAGGTGCCGACGGTGACGCGCACGCCAGCGTTGGCGGCCTGGAAGTCCTCTGCGTAGAGGGTGAGCAGCGGGGCGACCGTGCTCGATCCGTCGATGAGGATCGTGCCGGTGAGGTCACTTCCGCCATCTCCATTGTCAGAGCCTCCGCAGGCGGAGACGGCCAGGAGGGCCGCTGCCGCGAACGCGAGGCGTCGGGTGGTGTTCTTTTTCATTTCTCCTCTTTCTCCGTGATGGAGTCGTGTGGACGGAGGCATGATGGACCACCGTAGGAAACGAGGAGTGAACGGGTGAAACCCGTCGGGTGAACTCGGGGTGAACTTCCCCGCCGGGCCGGTCAGCCGATCTCGTAGGTGGGATCGGGAAGATCCCACTCGAGCGTGATGCCCTCGCGCTCGGCGTCACGCAGGATGCGGGCGACGTTACGACGGAACTGGGGGTCCTCACGGGAGAACGGCAGCAGGACCAACCGGGCCAGGACCCGGGCCCGGAACTCCTCGACCACGTGGGCATCGCCCCAATCCGCATAGACCTCCCAATGGGGCGCGACATGACCGAGGAAGACGATGCGGGCGTGGGCCCGGGGCGGCTGGTGCACCTGGATGTCGGACATGGCTTCCTCCGGGGAATGGTGAGCGTCGATCAACGGCGCACGGGGCGCGACCCCGAGGCTATCGGTGTGACCTCTGCCCCGGAGCGGAGAACGGGGCGAAATGGCGCGCAAACAAGCGTAAAGACCCTGTGGACGAACGGATTCTT
>JBDLRG010000170.1:0-6714 GCA_039800125.1 Actinomycetota bacterium | reverse complement strand
GTTGCGCCCGACGTTCAGGCCCTGCTCGCCGACCTGCATCACGCACCCCATGATGACGTCGTCGATGAGGGCGGGATCGAAGTCGTTGCGCTCGACGAGCGCCTTGAGCGTCTGGGCGGCGAGGTCGACGGGGTGCCAGTCCTTGAGGCGGCCGTTGCGGCGACCGAGCGGTGTGCGGATGGCATCGACGATGACGGCGTTCTGCATGGGTGGGACTCCTTGTCCGGGGCCGGGACGTGCCCCGACCGGAGGGTCAGTCTGCCCCGCCCACGGGCGAGGACCAAAGTCGGAGGTGCATCCGGGTGCGGGGGCTCAGGCAGGGGGCGCGAGGCGTGCCACCGCCTCCGACACGGGTGCGCGACCGGCCACCAGGTCGCGATTGGCCATCACGAGCTTGGGCATGGTCACCCCGAGGATGCCCGACACCCGGCCGGCGTCGCTGTACACGGCGCACCAGCGTCCCTCGGCCGGGTCACCCGCGACCACGTCGACACGTGACGACGCCGTCGAGCGCCCGATGAACTGGATGCGGGCGTCGAATTGATCGCTCCAGAAGAACGGGACGGCGGAGTACGGCGTCCTCTCGCGGCCCGCGAGTTCGGCCAACAGGTTCGTCGCCGCATGTGCCCCCTGCTCGGCGGCGTTCGTCCAGTGCTCGACGCGCATGTCGGACTCGAGGTCGGCGAAGAGGGCGTTGGGCCAACGCAGCAGGTCGCCCGCGGCGTACACCCCCGGACGCCCGGCATTGAGGAACGCATCGCAGACCACGCCGTCACGCAGTTCGAGCCCGCTTCCCTCCAGCCACTCCGTCGCCGGGGACACGCCGATGCCCACGAGCACCGCATCGGTGGGCAGGGTGACCTCCTCGCCCTCGGCGGTGACGATCTCGACGGCTTCCACGCGCGCCTCGCCCGCGATCGCCGACACCGTGACGCCCGTATGCACGCGCACGCCGTGGCGGCGGTGCACCCCGGCGATCGCCGCACCCATCTCGGCGCCGAGCCCGCGGATGAGCGGCGCCGGCGCTCCTTCCAGCACGTCCACTTCGGCGCCGAGTTGCCGGGCGGTGGCGGCGGCCTCGAGCCCGATGAAGCCCGCGCCGATGACGATGAACCGCTTCCCCTCCCCGAGTTCGGCGCGCAGGAGCGTGGCGTCGTCGAGAGCGCGCAGCACGTGGATCCCGGCGAGGTCCGGCTGGGCGGGCAGGCGGCGCGGCGTCGCACCGGTGCACACGATGACGCCGTCCCCCTGCACCGTGCGCCCGTCGGCGAGGGTCACGGTACGGGTGTCGGCGTCGAGCGATGCCGCCGGCACGCCGAGCAGCCATTCGGCACTCAATTCGGCGAACACCTCCGGCTTGCGCAATGCGGTGCGGTCCGCGTCCCATTCGCCGGCGAGGTACTTCTTCGACAGGGGCGGTCGGTCGTAGGGCATCCTCGGCTCGGCGCCCACGAGCGTGATGTCGCCGGTGAACCCCCCCTGCCGCAAGGACTCGGCGGCGCGCACGCCCGCCAACGAGGCACCGACGATGACGATCCGCGACATGGTCACCGAGGCTACGGGCGGCGGTCAGCCGAACACGACGGTGCGGTTGCCGAACACGAGGATGCGCCGCTCGACGTGGGCGCGCACCGCTCGGGCGAGCACGACGGTCTCGAGGTCACGGCCCCGGCGGGTGAGCTCGGCGACGTCGTCACGATGGGTCACGTGGGCGACGTCCTGGGTGATGATCGGACCCTCGTCGAGCTCCGCGGTCACGTAGTGCGCGGTGGCCCCGATGACCTTGACACCCCTGTCGTGGGCCTGTCGGTACGGATTGGCCCCGATGAACGCCGGAAGGAACGAATGGTGGATGTTGATCATCCGTCCGAACCAGTGCACCGCGAGGTCGCCGGGCAGCACGAGCATGTAGCGCGCGAGCACGACGAGTTCGACATCGAGCGACCCGAGCAGGTCTCCGAGCGCCCGCTCCTGATTGCCGCGGGCATCGTCTCCCGATCCCACCGGCACGTGGTGGAAGGGCACGGAGAACGAGGCGGCCAGCGGTCGGGCATCGTCGTGATTCGACACGACGGCGCGCACGTCGAGTCCGAGGTCGCCGTATCCGGTGCGGGAGAGGAGGTCGGCGGCGCAATGCAGTTGGCGCGAGCACAGGATGGCCGTGCGGGGACGGTACGGGAGTGCATCGAGGGAGAACTCCATCGACCAGTGGTCCGCCAGAGCGGCGAAGCCCTCCCGCAGGGTGTCGAGGGACTCCGTGCCGGGATGCGTGAACTCGACGCGCTGAAAGAACATCGCATCGGAGCTGTCCGTGTGCTGCTCGGCGTGGACGATGTTGCCCCCCGCCGATCCGACCCAGCCGGCGACCGCCGCCACGATTCCGGGGCGATCGGGACACGAGATGAGGAGCACGGCGACGGGATTCACGATGGTGGAGACGATGGGAATCGAACCCACGACCTCCTGCTTGCAAAGCAGGCGCTCTACCAATTGAGCTACGTCCCCGGGTGACGGCGTTTCACCGCAGCCGGCGGAAGACCGAGACTATCGGCGGCCCCCGCGGGCAAACGTCGACGGCCCCTCACGGGCCCGGGGGTACCCTGACCCGCATGGCGGGCGACCTCATCTACGCATTCCGGATCATGCGCCTGCCCCTGCTCGATGCGGGCGGAGCCGCCATCGGCCGGATCGACGACATCGTCGTCGTCCCGGGGCGCGGCGGCAGTGCGCCGCGGGTCTCGGGATTCGTCGCCACCAGCCAGCGTCGGCGCATCTTCGTCAACGCCAACCGCATCTCGACCATCGGCGGCGAGGGGGCGCGTCTGCGGAGCTGGGACGTGGACCTCAACCCCTTCAGGTCCCGCGAAGGTGAGCAGTTGCTCGGTCGCGACGTCATCGACCGCCGAGTGGGCGACGAAGGAGTGAGCGACATCGCCCTTCGGGGGTCCACCGGGGACCGGGCCGGTGGATGGGAGGTCGCCAAGGTGCGTCTCGCCCGACGGGGACTCTTCGGACGGCGAGCCACCCATCGCCTGGTCGACTGGAACGAGCTGGCGGGGCTCTTCGCCGCCCGCACCGAGATGGCCGCCGAGGCGGCGCGCCTGCGCGACATGCATCCGAGCGACGTGGCCGCGGTCGTGCGCGCCCTGCCCGCGGCTCAGCGCCAGCAGTTGGCCACCGAGATGGACGACGACCGGTTGGCCGACCTGCTCGAGGAGCTCCCCGAGAGCGAGCAGCTCGCCCTCATCTCCACCCTCGACCTCGACCGCCTCATCGCGGTGCTGGAGGAGATGGAGTTCGACGACCTCGCCGACCTCCTGGCCGAGATGCCCGCGCAGCAGCGCACCCGGGTGCTCGAGGCCATGGACGACGAGGACGCCGATGTCGTGCGCCAGTTGCTCTCCTACGACAGCGGGTCTGCCGGCTCGTTGATGACGCCCGAGATCATCGTCATGGGTCCCCAGGCGACCGTCGCCGAAGCACTGGCCCAGGTGCGCGACCCCGAGTGGCTCGTGTCGATCGCCGCACAGGTCTTCGTCGTGCATCCCCCCTACAAGGCTCCGACCGGCGCCTACCTCGGGGTCGTCCACCTGCAACGCCTGCTGCGCGAACCACCGAGCACCGAACTGGGCCGGTGCCTCGTCGTCGAACCGACGGTGACCCCCGAGGTCAGCGACCGCGAGGTCGCCGAGTTCCTCGCGTCCTACAACCTGCTCGCCGTGGGCGTGTGCGACGAGGCGGGTCGCCTGCTCGGTGCCATCACCGTCGACGACGTTCTCGACCGCATGCTGCCCGCCGACTGGCGTCAGCGACGCCGTCAAGGGGGGCGCCCGTGAAGCGTCGCGACCTCTCCACTCCCCGTCAGCGCCGGCGCGTGGGCATCCACTACGACCCCGACCAGTTCGGTGCGTTCAGCGAGGGCATCGCCCGGTTCCTCGGCACCGGTCGCTACCTCGTCATCCAGTCGTTCATCGTGGCCGGCTGGATCGGACTCAATTTCCTCGACGTGACGAGCTTCGACGACTACCCGTTCATCTTCCTCACGCTGGTCCTCTCCCTGCAAGCCTCGTATGCGGCTCCCCTCATCCTGTTGGCGCAGAACCGGCAGGAGGACCGCGACCGCGAGCAACTCGACCGCGACCGCGAGATGGCGGCGCGCACCCAGGCCGAGACCGAGTACCTGGCGCGAGAGCTCGCCGGCGTGCGTCTCGCGCTGGCCGACGTCGTCACGATGGAGGACCTGCGAGAGCAGATCGGTCGTCTCAGTGACGCGCTGGCGAAGCTGGGCGAGTCCCTCGAATCGCGACCGCACGATCCACCGCCCGGAGCGTGACCTCGGCGAACTCGCGCGGCTGCTGCAGCGGCGCGAGGTGGTCGGCCTCCAACTCGAGGATGTCGGCGCGGGTGGCATCGGCGAGCGCCCGTTGCTTGCGCGGACGCACGAGCCTGTCCCCGGTCGTCACCACGACGACGGCGGGAACATCGATGCCCTTACCGATTCCCCTGCCGTCGAAGCGCGAGAGGGCCCGGCCCGCCTCGGCCACCATCCACGGATCGTTGCGACGGATCTCGCCGACGAGCCACGGCAGATGACGATGCAGTTCATGGCCCCGCGGGACGAACCGCTCGAGCAGGATGCGCAGGGTCCGCGGTGTGGTGGCGACCCGGGTGAACGGGGACAGGAGGCGACCCACCAGCCAACGGGCGCGCTCGCGCAGCCTCGCTCTCCACTCCATGGCCGTGGCTTCGAAGACCATCGCGTCGACGAGGTCCCCGTGGCGCTGCCACAGCAGCATGCTCACCGGACCCCCCATGGAGTACCCGACCGTCACCACGGACGCGAGACCGAGGGCCCGCACCAGGGCGGCGGCATCATCCGCGCAGTCCTCCAGGCTGAACGCCGTCGGGGGGCGCAGACCCCGACCGTGTCCGCGATGATCGAGGGCGACCACCGAATAGTGCTCGGCGAGGGCGGGATAGGCCGGAAAGAACTGCGTGTCGGCCGACGCCGTCCAGCCGTGCAACAACAGGACCGTCGGCCGGGTCGCGTCGGGGTGCGCATGGTGACGAACGAACACCTCCCCGCGGCCGGGGAGATCCACGATGCGTCCCGGCAACAGGTGCGGGACGTCGACGCCGTCCGGGTTCATCGGCATGCAGCACACCTCCCGATCAGGTCGAGCCGATGGTGCTCCATGGCGAAACCTGCGCTGCCGGCGAGGCGTGTGAGGACGCGCTCGAGGTCCTGCTCCAGCGCATCGGGGATGCGCACGTCCGCCACCGCACCGCACGACGTGCACACCAGGTGGTGGTGGTGCCCCGTGAGGTGCTCGCCGAGTTCGTAACGGACGCGGTCGTCGACCCCGGACACACGTGTCACGACACCGGCCTGCTCCAGCACCGCGAGGTTGCGGTACACCGACGATTGGGCGAGGTCGTCGGTGGCCTCCATGATCTCGGGGATCGACAACGGACCATCGGCATCCGCGAGCACCGACACGATGGCGCGTCGCGTGGCGGTGAAACGCTGGCTCGACCCGGCGAGTTGCGTGCCGACGTCGTCGACGATGTCGGCACCGTTCTGGCCGCGGGGATGGACGTTCGCGCCGCTCACGTGCCGACGAACTCGTGGAGGACGGTGCCGGTGGCGAGGATGCGCGCCGTCACCTCGGTCGACGGGAAGGCGTCCTCCCCGCAGGCGAGCACCCCGGGATTCGCCGGCGCGTCGAGAAGGACGAGGGCGGTCTGGGCCGCGACGGTGCCCGCGATGGTCGCGGCGCGCTCGACGACCCCGAGAACCTCGACCACCCGCGCTCCGTCCCTCGTGCCACGCACCTCCACCCTCAGTGCACCGAGACCCCCCTCGGGGTGCGGCGGCGACATCATGGGCAGGCGCGCGGTGAGTCGGTCGCGCCGCGTGGCCGACACGCGGGAGGTGATGCGCCGCAGTTCGGGGAACGCCCGTTGAACGAGGACGGGCTCGGGGGATGCGTGTCGGTAGCAGTCACGCGGGCCGATGGGGTCGGGGAACCAGCACAGTTCGCGGCCGCTGCCGGCGGGTCGCTGCAGCCATGAACCGTCGTGCCACCCCACCGACATGCCGGCGAGGGCCCGATGATGCTGACGGGCGCATGCGGGCCCGCCGGTGCCGTGCGCGGCCACATGCACCTCGTCGATGTCGTCGAATCGGTCACGTGCCCATCGCACGAGGAGCCCCGTCATCCCGGGCGAGGCGGCCGCACCCGCCACGAGCGTCGTGCCTCGATCGACGAGCAATCGGTCACGATCCACGAGCGTCATCACGTCCTCGAGGTCGTCGCCGGCCGACACGATCGTGCGGTTCTCTCGCGCCAGGGCATCCACGAGGGCGGCATGGGGGCTCGGGCCGGCCAAGACGACAACGGGGCATTCGTCGAGAAGGTGCAGTGCATCGGGTCGGGCCGTGCGGGTGGCGACCCCGGCCGCCGCCAGGTGCATCATGACGCGGGAGGCGACCAGACCCGAGCCCACGACACCGACACTGCGTCGTTGTCCGGTCATGTCAGCGACCCGGGGTGACCTCGCGCCAGCCACCCTGTCCCACGACGGGATTCTCCTTGCCCCGGGCCCGCAGGACCGAGGCGACGAGACCGGCGATCGACACCGCGAGGACGACTTGACGCATGAACTTCACAGTGGTGGGGCTAACAAGAATCGAACTTGTGACCTCATCCT
>JBDLRG010000169.1:0-4271 GCA_039800125.1 Actinomycetota bacterium | reverse complement strand
GAGCTTGAGCGTCCACTCGTTCAGGCCCTCATTGGCGGTGAGTGATTCGGCAAGGAACGGCTTGTAGCCGGTGTCCGTGGCCTCGACGAGCTTGTCGAAGACCGTCGCCATGATGTTGTAGCAGGGGCTCGAGCACGAGTCCTCCCACGGGCGCAGACCCGTGGCTTCCGCCTCGAGTCCCACCTTGATGGAGCCGCCGACGACGGGCTTGCCCTCGTCACCGCCTCCGTTGCCGCCGCCTTCGCCGCCGCCACCGCAAGCTGCAAGGAGCAGCGCTGCGGAGCCGACGAGAGCGGCAACGAACTTGCCAGTTCGCCTTCTCATGTGTCCCCTCCTGGGTTTTTCTCGGGTATTTCCCGACCTGTTGCTATCACTTCACTCGTGCGGGAAGTGGCACGCCACATAGTGGCCCACCCCCACCTCGCGAAGTTGCGGTTCTTCCGCCGCGCAGCGGTCCGTGGCGCGCGGGCATCGTGTCCTGAATCGGCATCCACTCGGTGGATCCGTCGGCGACGGCAGGTCACCGGAGAGCTCCGTCGAGGTGTCGGGCTTCTTCGTCGGGTCGGCGACGGGCACCGAGCCGAGCAGGAGTCGCGTGTAGGGATGCGAGGGCTTCTTGTAGAGGGCCTCCGAATCGGCGACTTCGCACAGTTTCCCGAGGTACATCACCGCCACCCGGTCGCTCACGTTCTTCACGACGCCGAGGTCGTGGGCGATGAAGATGAGGGTGATCCCGTACTTGGCCTTGAGGTCCTCGAGGAGGTTGAGGATCTGGGCCTGCACCGACACGTCGAGGGCCGACACCGGCTCGTCACAGATGATGATTTTCGGATTGAGCACCAGCGCCCGGGCGATGGAGATGCGCTGGCACTGACCGCCGGAGAACTCGTGCGGACGGCGGTCGCCGACGAGATCGGCGTCGAGGCCCACGGCCTCGAGGGTCTCGCGCACGATGCGGTACTGCTCGGCCTTGTCCTTGGGTCCCCACACGCGCAGTGGCTCGGCGACGACGTCCTTGATGCGGCGACGCGGATTCAGCGACGAAATCGGGTCCTGGAAGATCATCTGGATGCCGGTGCGCTTGGCCCGCATCTCGCCCTCATCGAGCTTCACGAGGTCCGTGCCGTCGAGCACGACCGAACCGGACGTCGGACGCGGCAACTGCAGGATGGCGCGCCCCGTGGTGGACTTGCCGCAACCGGATTCGCCCACGATGCCGAGGGTCTCGCCCGGGAGCAGGTCGATGCTGATGCCGCTCACCGCATGCACGGTGCGACCACCCGACGCGGGGAAGTCGACGACCAGGTCCTCGACGGTGAGCACTGCTCCCTCACCGCGCAGATGCGCCTTGCCGGTGCCCGCCATCAGTTCACCCCGCTCATGGTCACGTTCTTGCCCTCGAGCGCCAGTGCCTGGGGTCGACCCGCGGCGATGTTGCGCTTCAGTGCGTCCTTCGACTCGGGCGTGCCGAGCGGGATCCAACACGCCGACTTCGCACCGTCCGCGTGAGTGACGAGAGGAGGCGTCTCGGACAGGCATTTGTCCTGGGCGTAGGCACACCGCGGCGCGAAGGAGCAGCCCTCCGGGAGATTGACGAGGTCGGGCGGACGACCGGGGATGGACAGGAGGCGCGTGTGCGTGGGCCGGTCCATGCGCGGGATCGACCGCAGCAACGCCTCGGTGTAGGGCATCTTCGGTGCGGCGAACAGCGTGGGGGTGTCGGCCATCTCCACGATGCGACCCGCGTACATCACCGCCACATGATCGGCCCGTCCGGCGATGACACCGAGGTCGTGGGTGACGAGCACCATCGACATGTCGCGGTCGCGACGCTGGAAGTCGAGCAGGTTGAGGATCTGGTGCTGCACCGTCACGTCGAGGGCCGTGGTCGGCTCGTCGGCGATGAGCAGCTTGGAGCCGCATGCGAGAGCGATGGCGATGGAGATGCGCTGACGCATGCCGCCCGAGCACTCGTGCGGGTAGGCCTCGAAGCGGGCCTCGGGCTCGGGGATCTGCACCGAGCGCAGCAATTCGATGCCGAGTTCCCTGGCCTCCGAGGCGCTGAGGCCGAGGTGGTGGCGGATGTGCTCGGTGACCTGCTGGCCGACCTTCATCACCGGATTGAGGGAGGTCATCGGATCCTGGAAGACCATGGAGATCTCCTTGCCCCAGATCTTCTGCATCTCCTTGCGGGACTTGGTGAGGAGTTCCTCACCCTGGAACTTCACGCTCCCGGTGGTCTGGGCCTGGGACGACACGTTGAGTTGCAGGACCGACCGCGCGAACACCGTCTTGCCCGAGCCGCTCTCCCCGACGAGACCGTACGTTTGTCCCTTGTTCACCGAGAGGCTCACGCCGTTCACTGCGGTGAGGGGGCCGCGCGGTGTCTGGAAGGTCGTGGTGAGGTCGGTGACCTCCAGCAACGGACCCTGGGTCGAAGAATTGTTCATCAGCCGAGCCGCTCCCCCCTCATCATCGGGAAAGTATTCCATAGCCCCCCATGTGACGCAAAACACTCCCACTTCAGGGGTGCTTGTGAAACGAGGCGCAAGCACCCGGTCACGGGGTCACGATGCTCGCCGGGGCGAGCAACCGCACGACGGGCCTCCACGCATTGGCCGAGACGTCACGTGTGAGGGCGATTCCGATGCAGTACTTGCTCATTGCCCGGCGCTGCACGCCGAGGGACGCCAGGACCGTGTGCCCTCGTGAACGCGGATCGCCCGACTTCACCTCGACGAGGGCATGTTCGGAGCTGAGTCGCAGAACCGGCCCGCCGGGACGGCGCACCGACAGGTCGGCATCGATGGTGAGTCGTTCCCGCGATACCGGATCGAAGAGGGTGGACCGGGTGAACGATGTGACGAGGCTCGCCTCCAGAGGGTCGATGAATCGCTCGCCGTAGTGATGCTCGATCGTCGCTCCCACCCGATCCGCGTCCTCGGGGCGGAGACGACCATCGACGAGACCGGACTCCCATCGTTCCTTCGCGGTCATGTCGCGCAGGCCGCGCAACTTCACCTCGATGAACGACGCGGTGTCGGGCGAGTCCGAGTACACCCGCTCACGCACCTTGAAACGACGACGGCGCCCCATCCTGTGGTCGCGGAACGTGCGCAGGTCGGCGGTGTCGAGGTACGTGGTGTCGTAGGCGAAGCTGCGCGCTCCCCCCATCTCGAGGACCCTCACCCCCGCGCCGAGGCCGTTCACGAGGCGGGGCAGGAGCGACACGGGCACGATGTACTTGGCGTCGAACCGGCGCAGGAGCGCCGCCGCCCCGTTGAGGGTGGCGAGGTCGACGGGCTGGAGGCCCCCGAGAAGGGTCACCGGGTGCTGAGGCGCACGTCGAGGCGCATGGTCTCGCGGACGAAATCGATCTCCTGCACCACGAGCTGGCGGACCTTGCCGCCCACCCGCTCCTCGACGACCCGGCGCAGCTCCGCCTCGTCGGTGATGATGCGGTCGAGTTCGATGCGCAGCCGCTGGTACTGCTGGTGCACGAGCAGTCGTGGGTGGTCGAAGATGTACATGGTCGCGAGCAGGAGGCCCGAGAACACCACCTTCACCTCGGTGGTGAGGCTCGGCAGACCCATCATGAGACCGATCACCAGGGAGACCATGGTGAAGCCGATCTCGGCCTGGGTGGACTCGTCCGAGCGCAGACGCACGATCGACAGGACGGCGAAGAGCCCGAACCCCACCCCCACGTTGAGCACGGTCGAGGCGGTGAGCGCGGCCGCGACGGTGAAGAGGCTCACGTTGAAGGCCACGAAACCGATGGCGGCATCACGCCGGCGATAGCGCCGGAAATAGATGAAGTAGGCCAGGATGACGATGGACACGAGGTTCATCGAGAAGTTCCTGATGAGGTCCGAGACGACGAGATCGGTCATGGTGTTCCTTCGTGCCCGCGCCGACTGCACGGCGTGCTCGGCGAGACTAGTTCCTCCGGCGCCGTAGCATCCGTGGTCATGGTCCGACTGGGTGCATCCACGAGTGCCATGGCGGTGGCGTGCATCGCGCTCACTGCCTGCGGATCGGCGGATTCCGCGGGACGGGGCGCGGAATCCGCGACCGTCGTCGTGAGCGAGATTCACTGGGGGGATCCGGGTGATGCATCCGAGAACGAATTCGTCGAGGTGGCCAACGTGGGCGACTCCCCCGCCCGCATCGGCGGATGGTGCATCCGCGGCGTGGACTTCTGCTTCGAGAAGGGGACGCTCCTTCCCGTCGGTGACCATCTGGCCACCCCGGCTTCGGCGTTCGGATCC
>JBDLRG010000168.1:0-5624 GCA_039800125.1 Actinomycetota bacterium | reverse complement strand
CGTCGGAGGCCACCGCCACGATCTCGTCCTCGAGTCCCACGACGAAGGCGGCGACGAGATGTCCCTTCTTCCCGGTGACCTTGGCGCCGATGACTCCCTGGGTTCCGCGACCCTTGCGGGGGAACTGGGACATCTTGGTGCGCTTGGCGTACCCGGCGTCGGTGACGAGCAGCAGGGAATCCGCCGCACGGCCGGCGTCGGCCGACACCACGACGTCGCCCGCCTTGAGCTTCATCCCCTTCACGCCGGCCGCCGTGCGGCCCATGGGTCGGACCCCCGCCTCGGCGAAACGCAGCACCTGTCCCGAGTAGGAGGCGATGAAGATGTCGCTGTCCCCGGTGGTCTCGAACACGCGCACCAGTTCGTCGTCGCCCTTCAGGTTGAGGGCGATGAGCCCGTCACGCCGGCTCGAGTTGTACGCGTCGAAGGCGGTCTTCTTCACATGGCCGGACTTGGTCACGAAGAAGAGGAAGCGTTCGCCCGGGAAGTCGCGGGTGTCGATGATCGCCTGGATGGTCTCGCCGGCCTGCAGAGGCAGCAGGTTGACGATGGACACGCCCTTGGCGGTTCGCTCGCGTTCGGGGATGTCCGCGGCGCGGATCCTGTACACGCGACCCCGGTTCGAGAAGAAGAGGAGATGGGCGTGCGCCGTGGTGAACAGCACCCGGCGGACGATGTCGTCCTCCTTGAGCGAGGCCCCCTTCACGCCACGGCCCCCCCGTGCCTGGGCACGGAAACTGGTCGCGGGCACGGTCTTGATGTACTGGGCCTGGGTCATGACCACGACGAGTTCCTTGTCGTCGACGAGGTCCTCGAGCGAGAGAGCGCCCTCCTCGGCCGTGATGCGGCACACGCGATCCGTCGCGAAGTCCTTGCGCACCTGCAGCAGTTCGTCCTTGATGACCCCGCGCAGTTTCTTGTCCGAGGCGAGGATCGACTCGTACTCCTTGATGCGGGTCTGCACGTCGGCGAGCTCGGCTTCGATGTCGATGCGCGACAGCTTCGTGAGTTGACGCAACTGCATGTCGAGGATGTCGATCGCCTGTCGTTCCGAGAACTGATACGGCTTCTTCATGAGCGCCGTCTTGGCGGCGGCAGCATCCTCGCTGGCGCGGATGAGGGCGATGATCTTGTCGATGACGTTGAGTGCCTTGAGGCGGCCCTCGAGGATGTGTCCCCGGTCCTTGGCCTTGTCCAGCCGATGCTGGGTGCGGCGCGTGACGACCTCGATCTGGTGGGCCACGTAGCCGGCGAGGGCGTCCACCAGGTTGACCGTGCGGGGCACGCCGTCGACGAGCGCGACCATGTTCACGGGAAAGCTCGACTGCAGGGAGGTGAGCTTGAAGAGGTTGTTGAGCACCACCTTGGCGTTGGCGTCCCGCTTCAGTTCGATGATGAGGTTGGTGCGCCCGCCCGAGGAGTTGTCGTTGACGTCGGCGATGCCCTCGAGGTCGCCGGCATCCACGAGCTCCTGGATGCGCCCGGCGATCGCGGAACAGCTGGCCTGGTAGGGCAGCTGGGTGACACGGATCTCCATGCGGCCCTTGCGCCCCTCCTCGATGGTCACCGTTGCGCGCATCTTGATGCTGCCCCGACCGGTGCGATACGCGTCCATGATCCCCTGGCGTCCGAGAATCACGCCGCCCGTCGGGAAGTCGGGACCCTGGACGAACTTCATGAGGTCGTCGGGTTTGGCCTTCGGATGGTCGATGAGGTGGATGGTGGCGTCGATGACCTCGCCCAGATTGTGCGGCGGGATGCTCGTGGCCATGCCCACGGCTATGCCCTGGCTGCCGTTGACCAGCAGATTCGGGAAGCGGGCCGGCAGGACCCTGGGCTCCTCGGACGTTCCGTCGTAGTTGGGCACCATGTCGACGGTGTTCTCGTCGATCCCGTCGAGCAGCCTCATGGCCAGTTGGTGGAGGCGCGACTCCGTGTAGCGGCTCGCGGCGGGTCCGAAGTCCGGCGACCCGTAGTTGCCGTGGAAGTCGATGAGGGGATGGCGCAACGAGAAGGGTTGGGCCATGCGCACCAGTGCGTCGTAGATCGCGCCGTCACCGTGGGGGTGATAACGCGCCATCGTGTCGCCCGTGACGCGGGCACACTTGACGAAGGGACGATCCGGCCGGAAACCCTGCTGGTCCATGTCCCAGATGATGCGACGGTGCACCGGCTTCAGGCCGTCGCGAACGTCGGGAAGCGCCCGCGACATGATGACCGACATCGCGTAGTCGAGGAACGAGCGCTCCATCTCGTCCTGCAGCGGTACGGGCTGGATGGGGTCGCCCTGGGGTGTGTTCACGTCGCTCATTGCGTCCCTGCCCGTCTCAGAAGTCGAGGTTGCGCACGTCGCGCGCGTTGGTGGTGATGAACTTCTTGCGGCTCTCGACGTCGTCGCCCATCAGCACGCTCATGACCTCGTCGGCGAGAGCGGCCTCCTCGACGGTGACCTGGAGAAGTGTGCGCGACGATGCATCCATGGTGGTGCTCTTCAGTTCCTCCCAGTCCATCTCCCCGAGACCCTTGAGACGCTGAAACTCCTTCTTGTGCGCCGGCTTCTCGGCGAGGAATGCGGCCTTGGCCGAGTCGTCCTTGAGGTACACCTTCTCCTTGCCGACCTCGGTGGAGTACAGCGGCGGCTGGGCGATGTAGATGTAGCCGGCCTCGACCATCGGCCGCATCTGTCGGTAGAAGAACGTGAGCAACAGTGTGCGGATGTGGCTGCCGTCCACGTCAGCGTCGGCCAGCGCGATGATCTTGTGGTAACGGGCCTTGGCGACGTCGAATTCCTCGCCCACCCCCCCGCCGATTGCGGTGATGAGCGCCTGGATATCGTTGTTCTTGAGCATCTTGTCGAGACGCGCGCGCTCGACATTGAGGATCTTGCCGCGGATCGGGAGGATGGCCTGGGTGCGGGGGTCGCGCGCATCGACCGCGGTACCCCCCGCCGAGTCGCCCTCGACGATGAAGAGTTCGCTCTCCTCCGGTGCGCCGCTCGAGCAGTCCTTCAGCTTGTCGGGCATGCCCGCACCCGACAGCGCCGTCTTGCGGCGCACGGCGTTGCGGGCATTCTTCGCCGCGAGCCGGGCCTGAGCCGCGGCGAGTGCCTTCTTCACGACCTTGTTGGCCTCGGTGGGGTTCTCCTCGAACCACTCCGCGAGGGCCCGGTTGGTGGCCTTCTGCACGAACGAACGCATCGGGACGTTGCCCAGCTTGGCCTTCGTCTGCCCCTCGAACTGGGGCTCACGGAGCTTGACCGCGATGATCGCCGTGATGCCCTCTCGGATGTCCTCGCCGAGCAGGTTCTCGTCCTTCTCCTTGAGGAGGTTCTTGTCGCGCGCGTACTTGTTGATGACCGACGTGAGGGCGGTCTTGAAACCCTCCACGTGCATGCCGCCCTCGGTGGTGGAGATGCCGTTGGCGTACCCGTGGATGCCCTCGTAGTAGCCGGTGTTCCACTGGATGGCCGCGTCGACCTGCATCCCTTCCTCGACGTCCTCCTCCTCGAACGAGGCAACCTTGGAGAAGAGGGGCTCCTTCGTGGCGTTGAGATGCTTGACGAAGTCGACGACACCGCCCTTGTACTGGAAAGTGACGGTCTGTTCCTTGCCGGGGCGCTCGTCGGCGAACACCACCTCGATGCCCTTGTTGAGGAAGGCCATCGTCTGCAGGCGCTCCATGACGGTGCGCGCGACGAACTCGGTCCCCTCCGAGGCGAAGATCGTCTCGTCGGGCCAGAACGTGACGGTGGTGCCGGTCTTGCGGCCGCGGCCCGGGGTGGACCCCGCCTTGGCGAGCTTGCCCACGGGCTTCCCGCCGTGGCGGAACTCCATGCTCCAGCGGTCACCGCCCCGGTCGATCTCGAGGAGCACGCGATTGGAAAGCGCGTTCACCACGCTCACGCCGACGCCGTGCAGTCCGCCAGACACCTTGTAGCCGCCGCCACCGAACTTGCCGCCGGCATGCAGAACGGTGAGCACCACCTCGGCCGCGCTCTTGCCCTTGTGCGGTCCCGATGGGTACGGATCGACAGGGATGCCACGCCCGTTGTCCTCCACGCGGCAGCCACCGTCGGCCTGAAGGGTGACCGTCACCCGGGTGCAGAAGCCGGCCATCGCCTCGTCGATCGAGTTGTCCACGACCTCCCAGATGAGGTGGTGGAGGCCCGCGAGCCCGGTGGACCCGATGTACATGCCCGGTCGCTTGCGGACGGGGTCGAGTCCCTCGAGCACCTGGATGTCCTTGGCGCCGTAGTCACCGCTCGGCTGGTTGCTCATCGATTCGGGTGCCGGGCGAGGGGCAGTGGACGTCTTCGGCGCGACCGGCTTCGCGGACGGAGAAGCCTTCTTGGTCGCGGCGGGGCGCGCAGGGGCGACCTTCTTGGCCGGCGCCTTCTTCACGACCGCCTTCTTGGCCGGCGTTTTCCTCGCTGGGGCCTTCTTTGCTGCTGCCATGACCTCGCCATCCTACCAATTGGGCGTTGGCGTCACCGGGGACGCCGCACGCGCACATCGAAGGCATCGACCTCGTCCCCCAGTGCATCGCGCAATGTGGCGAGCAGGGTGGATTCGAGGAAACGCAATTGGGTCGCCCATGCCGGATCGGTGACCTCGACAACGAGCCGCTTCTTCTCGAGACGCACCGGTGTCGCGTTGTCGGCGACCACGTCCCCGACGACGTCGCGCCATCGGGTGAACAGCGACGTGGAGGAATTGTCCGCGACGCGCAGCCCGCGCAGGGCGCGGCCGAGCGCATCGGACAGGGGCCGGAGCGGGCGATCGCCGCGGGGGCGCTCGGCGCCCATCAGGCCTCCTGCTCCACGGCCCCGGCCTCGACGCGCAGCACGCGGTCACACCGTGCCGAGTCGGGCAATGGACTCGCCGCGGTGATGAGCACCTGGCAGGCGGGCATGTTGGCCAGCAGTGCGGTGCAGCGCAGTGGGTCGAGTTCGGAGAGCACGTCGTCGAGCACCAGGATCGGCGGCTCGCCCGCCGCGTCGGTGACGAGGTCGTGGATGCCGAGGCGCAGTGCGAGGGCGAGGGTGCGCGTCTCCCCCTGCGAGGCGTGCGACCTGGCCGGCATGTCGTTGATGCGCAGCACGACGTCGTCACGGTGGGGACCCGTCGTCGTGACCCCCCGGCGTACGTCCTCGTCGCGGGCCTCGGCGAGCGCAGCCGCCAGCCCCGCGTGGCGCCACGGTGGCGAATACTCCATGTCGACCGGTGTCCGGTTCCCGGCGAGACGCCGATACGCATCGCGCACGCGGGGGACGAGGTCCGCGACGAGGGCGTCGCGGGCGTCACCGAGAGCCTCCCCCACCTCGGCGAGTTTCTCGTCCCACACATCGAGGGTCTCGGCCGCCTCGCGGTCGAGACGGCCGTGCGATTGCTTGAGCAGCGCGTTGCGTTGGCGCAGGACACGCTCGACATCGCTCACGAGCGCATCATTGCGGGGTGACACCGCCACGAGCGCATCGTCCAGCATGTCGCGCCGGGCCCCGGGGCCCTCGTACACGAGCTGCAGGTCGGTGGGCGCGAAGACCGTGGCGCGCACGACCCCGAGCAGGTCCCGGGTGCGCGGCAGCCTCTGCCGATTGACGAGGACCTTGTTCGGTCCGGTGCGGT
>JBDLRG010000167.1:0-14678 GCA_039800125.1 Actinomycetota bacterium | reverse complement strand
CATCGTGTGTTGGGGGTCGGGTGAGAACAGCCAGGTGCCGCTTCCCGCCCTGTCGTCGGATCTCTTCACGGCCGAGCCGGTGGAGGTCGGCCCGTTGCCCGAGTCTCGGCGCGCCGTGCAGATCTCCGCCGGTGCCGAGCACACCTGCGTGCGTGCCCATGACGGATCGGTGTGGTGCTGGGGACGAAATGGTGTCGGGCAACTTGCCCATGAAGGCGCTAGCACCTCAGTCCCTCAGGAAGTCACCCTCCCCTCAGCAGCAATTCACGTCGCGGCCGGGGGCAACACCTCATGCGCACTGCTCGTCGATGACGACCTGTGGTGCTGGGGATCGAACTCCCACGGCCAACTCGGCGCAGCCAGCACCGACGCCCAGTCGGCCAGCCCCCTCGAGGTGGTGCGCGAGGCGGGCGTCACCTTCACCTCCGTGGATCTCGGCCAGACCCATGCCTGTGCGGTGTCGGAGGCCGGCGACGCCTGGTGCTGGGGCAACCACGGCAACGGTCGCCTCGGCACCTCGGCCACCTCGGTGCAGCGCAGTCCGTCGCGCACCGACTCACTCGACGGCGAGGCCGCCACCGTGACGGCCGGGTTCGACCACTCGTGCGTGCTGCGCACCGACGATGTCCAGGTCTGCTTCGGGCGCAACACCCTCGTCCAGTTCGGACAGACCCTCGCCGGGGGGCTCACCCAGACGTCCGTGCCCACCACCGTGTTCACCGACATCGCCGACGTGTCGGCCGGCTACCAGAACGGTTGCTTCCTCGACCTGGACGCCATGATCGTCTGCCGGGGCCGCAACTACTCGGGACTCGCGGCCATCGCCGGGATCACAGGAACCCTCGCCGAGGTGGAGGCGGGCAAGGACCACGCCTGTGCCGCCACGCTGACGGGCGCGGTGTGGTGCTGGGGGAGCAACGAGTTCGGACAGCGGGGCACTCCCGACGCCGGCGATGACTGGACGACGGCCGGCCAGGTGGCCGGCCTCAGCGTCGCCACGACCACGACCACGACCACGACGACGACGACCACGACGACGACCACCACGACGACCACGACCACAACGACGACCACGACCACGACGACGACGACCACGACGACGACGACGACCACGACGACGACGACGACCACGACCACGACCACGACCACGGTGCCCCGCTCAACGACCACCACGACCACTGCCGCCCCGCGTCCGCCGGCCCCCCGCATACGCCCCCTCAGCGTGCGCCGCGGCCGCACCCTCACCGCCGCCCAGGTGGCCGCGGCCGTGTCGCTCGCCATCCCCCGCAAGTCCGTGGGGGTCATGCGCATCAGCATCGTCAAGGGCGTGGCGTACTGCCGCTTCAGCGGCACGAACATCCTCGGGGTGCGCCGGGGAACCTGCCGGGTGCGGGTGGTGCTCGACCCGGTGCGCGGCGCCGACGTCGTGCGTTACACGACTGTCACCGTGAGTTGAACCCCGACCCGGTCCGTCCGGGCTCCGTCGTGGCCGGATCCGGCGTCGTGGGGAATCTGTCAAGTCATTCGTTTCGCCCCGTGAACATTGGCGATGTGACGCCGGGGACGGGGCACCTCCGCACAGCCCTCGTCTAAAGACAGCGGCCATGTCCAGACAGACCACATCCACACCGTCCCGTGCCACCTCAGCTTCCGGCTCCCGTTCCGCCGCCCGTCGCGGCGCACCCGGGGCCCCGCTCGTCATCGTCGAGTCGCCGAGCAAGGTGTCCACCATCTCCCGCATCCTCGGATCGGACTTCACCGTGCGGGCCTCCTACGGCCACATCGCCGACATCGCCGCTCGCACCGACGCGGTCGACGTCGCCGATGGCTTCGCCGCCCCGTACCACCTCACGAAGAAGGGCGCCGAGGTCGTCCGCGGACTCTCGATCGACCTCGTGGGGGCGAGTGAGCTCATCCTGGCCACCGACGACGACCGCGAGGGGGAGATGATCGCCCACCTCCTCGTCGAGTTCCTGCGTCCCGCGGTGCCGGTGTCCCGCATCGTGTTCGGGTCCATCACCGAGCCCGAGGTGCTCGCCGCCCTCGAGAACCGCCGCTCGATCGATCCCCGGCTCGTCGAGGCCGCCCGCAGCCGGCGCATCCTCGACCACCTGTGGGGCTTCCGCATGTCGCCCGTGCTGTGGGAGAAGGTGCGGGGCGGTCTCAGTGCCGGTCGGGTGCAGAACCCCGCCCTGCGTCTCGTGGTGGACCGCGAGTGGGAGCGGCGGGCCTTCGTGCCGGCGGTGTACTGCGGGGTCGAGGCGCGCCTTGCCCTCGAACCCGAGGTGGTGGCCACCCTCGTCTCTCTCGACGGTGTCGCCGTCGCGTCCTCCAAGGATTTCGACGATGCGGGCCGCATCACCGGCGACGCCCGGCGGCTCGATCCCGACGAGGCGGCCGCACTCGTGGCCGCCCTCGAGGGCGACGACCTGACGGTCGAGTCGGTGAAGCGCGAGAAGTACACCCGTCGTCCGCGCCGCCCCTACGTGACGAGCGACCTGCTCTCCGACATCGTCAATCGGCTCAAGGTGGGTTCGGCCCGGGCCCAGGCACTCGTCAACCAGCTCTACGAGAAGGGTCACGTCACCTACCCCCGCACCGACAATCCGGCCCTGTCGCGGGAGGCGACGGCCGCGGCGCGCGCCGTCGCGGTGGAGTTGTTCGGGGCGGATTCCGTGCCCGCGAAGCCCAACCGATGGTTCGCCAAGAAGGGTGCCCAGCAGGCCCACGAAGCCATTCGTCCCACGAGGATGTCGGCGCGCTCGATTCGCGGTCTCACCCCGGCGCATGCAGCGGTGTACGAGATGATCTGGCGCCGCACGATCGCCTCGCAGATGGTCGATGCCACCGGCACCACCACGAGCGTCGTGTTCGTCGCCGAGGTCGGCGGGCGCACGGCGCGCTTCCGGGCGGCCGGCACCACCATCGAGGTGCCGGGTCACCGTCTCGTCTTCTCCCATCCCGACGACGACGTGCCGACGCCGCTCGCCTCCGTCTCCGAGGGAGACACGGTCGCCATCGCCTCGTGCGGGGTGGGAGAGCACACCACGCGACCCCCGGCGCGCTACACCGAGTCCTCGCTCATCACCGCGCTCGAGGAGCACGGCATCGGCCGCCCCTCCACCTACGCCTCCACGATGGAGGCGCTGCGGCGGGAGTACATGTGGTCGCGTCGGGGCGACCGGGCCCTGCTGCCCACGATCACCGGCATCGCGGTGCACGGATTCCTCGCGCTGTGCTTCCCCGAGTACGTCGATTTCGAGGTGACCTCCCGCATGGAGGACCGCCTCGAGAAGGTGGCCACGGGGGACGAGTCCCTCGAGCACCTGCTCTCCGGCTTCCTCCTCGAGGGGGACGGGGATTGGCCTGCGCTGGAACCGGCGATAGCCCGGGTGCGAGCCGAGCACGATCCCGCCGATCGGCCGGTGGTGGTCCTCGGCGAGCACCCGGTCACGGGGGAGTCGATCATCTTGCGCGCCGGCAAGACCTTCGGACGGCGTGCCAAGGGGGCCAAGTGGGGGTCGGGAGCGCCGTATCTCAAGTGCGGTGAGCGGAACATCCCCGTCAGCGACCGGATCGATTTCGCCGCCTTCAGCCTCGAGCAGGCCGTGGCACTCGTGGACGTGCCCCGGGAGGGCCGGGACCTCGGCGCACACGAGGGTGAGTCGGTCCTTCTCAAGGTCGGACGCTTCGGACCGTGGGTGGAGCACCGCGGGGTGCGGGCATCGGTGTCCGTCGACGAGGTGGCCTCCATGGATCTCGCCGGTGCTCTCGACCGTGTCGACAAGAGGAAGAGCGCTCTTGCCCGTCGGGTACAGTCCTGACGGGCCACCGGGGGAACGGCCCGGAATCGAGGCTGGAAGATGACTACGTCCCGAGAGCGCATCGTCGCGGCGGCGACACAGGAGATCACCCGCAAGGGACCCCTCGGTCTGCGCATCCAGGACGTGGCCTCGGGCGCCGGTGTGTCGGTCCCCCTCATCTACAAGTACTTCACCGATCGCGATGGGCTGCTCGTGGAGACGCTCGGAACCATGCTCGAGCAGAGGGTCAACGGATTCATCTCGGAGGTCGAGCAATTCATGGCCTCCACCCCTGACCTCACGCTCGAGGACATGGTCGATGTCATGTCCACCCAGGCCGCCGCGGCGAGCAAGGAGATCCGCTGGTTGCGCCTGCGGGCGCTGGCGGCGGCGTCGGAGATCCCGGCCCTGCGTGAGCGTCTGCGCACCGGGCAGCTGGCCATCGACCGCCTGGCCGAGGAGTTCGCCGAGAACGTGCGGCGGCGACTCGGTCTCTCGGGAACGATGACGTCCCGGCAACTCGCCTTTCTCATGCAGGCGGTGTCGTTCAGCCGCGTCCTCGACGACCTCCATGACGGGGAGGATGCCCTCACCGAGGACGATCACCGGGCTCTCGTGCGGGCCCTCTTGCGTGCCGGGCTTCAGTCCTAGGAAAAACGGCGGAAACAGCCCGGAAACGGCGCATGAATCATCCGCCGAAATCCACCAACCGGAACCGACAGGGTTTTATATTGCCCTTCGGCGGGCCGCCGGCCCGCCGAAGGGGGGAAACCTGACATGTACACACTCGGAGCACTGCTGTTGCTCTCGCTCCTGCTCGTGGCCGTCATTGCGGTCATCGAGTCGGTGCTGGGGCTCATCAAAGTCCACGACACGATCCGCGGACTGCCCGTCATCGGGGCGCATTTGGGGCTCATCATCGCCATCGGCATGGTGTGGTGGACCAAGACCAACCCGATCGAGGGCTGGGGCGTCTCATTCGAAGACGAATGGATGCGGCACGTCGCCAACGGCGCCATCATCTACGGAATGATTCCCGTCAAGGATGCGGTTGTCGGCATGATCGGCAAGGGCCTGCGCGCCTGATCCGACCGGACGAAGAGAAGGGGTCGCCGTCGCGAGACGGCGGCCCCTTTTTCGTTCACGGGTGTCGTTCGCCGGGCGCCGCGACGGGCCCGGCCGATCTCAGGCGTGGGGGACGATGACGACGGGCACCTTCGAGTGCCGCGACACGTAGTCGGCCACCGAGCCGAGCACCAGGCCGGCGATGCCACCATGCCCGCGCGAACCCACGACGATCATGTCCGACTTCGCTGCCAGCAGCGCCGTGCGCGGGTCGACGTTGTCGAAGATGCTCTCCACTTTCAGGCCGCGGGCCTCGGCGAGGGGCGTCACCCTCTTGACCTCGCCGTCGAGGAGGGCGCGGGCGCCGGTGTCGTCGAAGGTGTAGGACACGGCCATGTCGGCGGGCACCACGACGGGGCTCCAGGCCGAGACGAGCACGACGGTGTCGCCCTCGCGAGCGTTCTGGAGGGTCCAGTCGATGGCCTGGAGCGAGTTCTTCGACCCGTCCACTCCGACGACGATCCGACGAGATGAGGTGTTTCCTGCCATGCCCCGACCGTACCCCCTCGCGGCCCCGGGGGTCGGCCCCGGAATGTCCTGCGAGAAGAGTGGTCAGTGGGTGTGTCCGTCGTGGCTGTGGACGTGGCGCACCCAGGTGCGCTCCGAGCGTCCGAGACGGGCGGCGTAGCAGGCCACGAACACGAGGGTCGCCCCGAGGGCGATGGTGGGGCCGGGCGGGAGGTCGGCGTGGTAGGCGACCACGAATCCACCCAGCACCTCCACGAGCCCGAGGCCCACTCCCGTGGCCATGAGCGGCCCGATGCGGTCATGGAAGAGGCGGGACGTGGCAGCCGGCGTGATGAGGAGGGACACCGTGAGGATCGTGCCCACCGCCGACAGGCACACCACGACGCACAGGGCGAGCACGACGAGCACCGCGGCGTCGAGGCGGCGCACTGGGATGCCCACCTGGACGGCATGGTCGCGGTCGAAGGTCGACCACACGAGGTCGCCGTGGGCCCACCAGGCGAATCCGAGGCAGGCGACCGTGAGAGCGAGCGTGATCCACAGGTCGGCGGCCCCCACCGAGAGGAGCTGGCCGAAGAGGAAGTGAGTGAGCGAGACGGGGGAGTCGATGCGGGTGATGAGGAGCACCCCGAGGGCGAACAAACCCGTGCCCACGACGGCGATGACGGAGTCGGTCGCCACGCGGCGGTTCTGGGAGAGCCAGTGGATGAGGAGCGCCATGGCCACGCCGGCGACGAGCGCGCCGGGCAGCACCGCAGAGGTGCCGAGCCAGGCGAAGCCGAGCGCCACCCCGCCGAGCACCGAGTGCGACATGGCGTCGCCCATGTAGGCGAGACGACGCAACGACACCCATGTGCCGACCACCGGGGCCAGCACGCCGATCATGAGGCAGATGAGTCCCGCGCGCTGGGAGAACTCGGACTGGAAAGGATCGAGGAGCCAGTTCATCGCGACGTGAACACCGCCTCGAGGCGATCCCCGGCCAGTTCTGTCGCAGGCTCTCCGTCCCCCACGATGCGACCGTTCACGGTGAGGCACCGGGGGAATCGCGACCGCACGAGGGCGAGGTCGTGGCTCGACACCACCACGGCACTGCCGGTCGAGCGGATCGAGTCGAAGAGGTCGATGAGTCCTTCGGTGCGCCGGGCGTCCACGCCCGACAGCGCCTCGTCGAGGAGCAGCACGTCGGCCTCCTGAGCGAGCGCGCGTGCGATCATGACGCGTTGCACCTGGCCGCCCGAGAGGGCCGCCAACGAGGCGTCGGCGGCCTCGATCATGCCCACCTGGGCCAGCCGGTCGCGCACCGCGGCCCGGTCGGCGTCTGTGGGGCGCATGCGCGCTCCGTGGAAGCGACGCCGACCGGCCATGACCACGTCGGCGACGGGGATGGGGAAGCGCAGGTCGATGTCGGTCTGCTGGGGGATGTAGGCGATGGCCTGGCGTTCGTGGTGGTGGCACGCCTCGCCGTGGACGATGACGTCACCCTCGTGGTCGACGAAACCCGCGAGCGCCTTGAACAGCGAGGACTTGCCCGCACCGTTCGGGCCCACCACGGCGACCATCTCCCCGGCGCCCAGAGCGAAGCTGCTGGGGGCGAGCACCTGCACGCCGTCGTAGGAGACCGCCACTCCGGCGGCCTCGAGGATCACCCCGGGCACCCGAGTCCCTCGACGAGGGCGCTGAGGTTGTCGCGCTGGATCGCCAGGTATCCCCGACCCGCCTCGGTGTCGGCGGCCGACACCGTCTCGAGCGGATCGAGCACGAGGAGACGCGCCTTCACCCGGTCGGCCACCGCCGACGTGAGGTTGTCGGGAGCAGGCGGCTCGTGGAAGATGGTGGTGGTTCCCGTGTCGGTGAGCCGTGCGACCAAGTCGTCGAGCTCGCGCGCGGTGGGCTCTGAGTCCTCGGAGTCGCGCACCGCGAGCGTCTCGAGGTCGGCGCGGTTCGCGAGGTACCCGAAGGCGTCGTGGGTGGTGACGAGCAATCGCCGCTCGCACGCGGCAAGCCGGGTTTCGATGTCGGAGCCCAGACCCTCGAGGTCGTCGATCCACGCGGCGAGTGCTGCGGCGTTCTCGCCGTTGATGCCGGGGTTCAGGGTGTCGAAGGCGTCGGTGACGGCACCGACCATGAGGATCATGTTCGCCGGGTCGAGCCACACGTGCGGATCGATGCCGTCGTGTGCATCCTCGGCGGCGGGCTCCTCGTCGGAATGGTCCTCGTGGCCGTGTTCGTCCGCGGCGTGGGAGTGTCCTCCTTCGAGGGTCTCGACCACCTCCATGAGATCGAGACGCATGACCGAGGCGTCGAGCGAGTCGATGACCTTGTCGATGCCCGGCTGGAAACCCCCGAGGTACACGACGAGATCGGCCCGCGAGAGCGCGTCGGCCTGCTTGGCGGTGAGTTCATGGTCGTGGGCGTCGGCACCCGGCGGGACGAGTTCGACGACGTCCACGGCGACGCCCCCGGCGGTGCGGATGATCTCGGCGAGCGGTGCGAGCGTCACGGCGACCGTGAGTTGCTCCGAGGGTTCGCCGGAGCCGCGGACACAGCCCGATGCGACGAGCACCGCGGTGCCGGCGAGAGCCAGGGAGCGAAGAAGACGAGCGGGACCGATGTTCATGGCGGACAGCATAACTGAAATGAGAATGATTCTCAATAGTGAGCGAGTTCGCTCGGACGGGTCGGGGAGCAGGGAACGACCCGGCACTAGCCTTCGCCCTCATGGCGAAAAACAGCTGGTTCGAGACCGTCGCGGAGGCCCAGCGTCGGGCCAAGAAGAGGTTGCCCCGCAGCGTCTACGGCGCCCTGATCGCCGGCTCCGAGAAGGGTCTGTCGGTGCAGGACAACCTCTCCTCCTTCGACCGGCTCGGCTTCGCCCCGCACGTCGCGGGCCTGCCGAACACCCGCAACATGGCGGTGCGGGTCATGGGGCTCGATCTGTCCATGCCGCTGCTCATCTCGCCCACCGGCGTGCAGGCCGTGCATCCCGAGGGCGAGGTGGCCATCGCGCGTGCCGCCGCCAATCGCGGCATCGCCATGGGACTGTCCTCGTTCGCCTCGCGCTCGGTGGAGGACGTCGCCGCGGTCAACGACAAGACGCTCTTCCAGATCTATTGGTGCGGTGACAAGGACGTGCTCGTGCAGCGCATGGAGCGGGCTCGCGCCGCCGGCGCCAAGGGCATCATCGTCACCCTCGATTGGTCGTTCTCGAACGGTCGTGACTGGGGCAGTCCGTGGATCCCGGAGAAGGTCGACCTGAAGGCGGCGGCGAAACTCGCCCCCGAGGTGCTCGCCCGCCCGCGATGGTTGTGGCAGTTCGCCAGGACGGGGCGGATCCCCGATCTCACGGCGCCCAACATGGCGCGCCCCGGTCAGAAGGCCCCGACGTTCTTCGGCGCCTACTACGAGTGGATGCAGACTCCGCTGCCCACGTGGGAGGACGTCGCGTGGTTGCGTGCACAGTGGGACGGACCCTTCATGGTGAAGGGCGTGTGCCGTGTGGATGACGCCAGGCGCGTCGTCGACCTCGGGGCCACCGCTCTCTCGGTGTCGAACCACGGCGGCAACAACCTGGACGGCACGCCGGCACCGATCCGCACGCTCGCCGCGGTCGCCGATGCGGTGGGCGGTCAGGTGGATGTTCTGCTCGACGGCGGGGTGCGCCGCGGGTCGGACGTGGTGAAGGCCCTCGCCATGGGTGCCGACGCGGTGATGATCGGCCGCGCCTACCTGTGGGGCCTCGCTGCCAACGGACAGGCCGGCGTGGAGAACGTGCTCGACGTGCTGCGTGGCGGCATCGACTCTGCGATGCTCGGCATGGGCCGCGCGTCCGTGGCCGACCTCGAGCGCGCCGACCTCGTCATCCCGGAGGGTTTCCTCGTCGCGCTCGGCACGGGTGCGTCGCGGCGGGCACGGGGCACAGCGGCGGCGAGGAAATCTTCGGCGAAGAAGCCGGCCTCTAAGAAGAAGTCAGCCGCCAAGAAGAAGCCGGCCAAGAAGCCGGCGCGGCGGCGCTGATCAGCCCCAGCCGCCCGAGTACGAGACGAACTGTCCCGTCACGAAGGTGCTCGAGCCGTCGAGGAACGCGGCACAGAACGCGGCGAACTCGTCGAGGTCACCGAGGCGTCGCATCGGCACTCTCGACTCAACCTTGGAGCGCGCCTCCGGTGACGTGACGCCGTTCGCGGCGAGGAAGCCGGGGAAATCCATGAAGTTCGTCCCCACCGCGTTCACCTGCACGCCACGCCCGGCCACTTCGGCGGCGACGTTCCGCACCAAGTGGTTCGCTCCGGCCCGTGCCATGGAATACAGGGGCGCGCCGGGGGTAGCGCGTCCGCCGGTGGCACTCGTCTGCAACAACACCTGTCCGTAACCCTGCTCCGCCATCACGGGAACGATGGCGCGAAGGAAGTGATAGGGGATCTCGAGACAGCTCTTCACCGCGCGCTGGTAGTCCTCGAAGGAGGAGTCGAGGAAGCGGCCCGTGACGATGATGCCCGAGAAGGTGGTGGCCGCGTCAATGCGGCCGAACTCAGAGAGGGCGGCATCCACGAGGCGCTGGGAGGCCGGGGCTTCGCGCAGGTGATCGAGTCCGGTGACGTTCACGACGGAGGTGCCGCCGGCCTTCAACTCGGCGACGAGATCCGCCGTGGCGTCCCCGAGCACGAGATGATGGCCGCGGGCAGCCAGCGTGCGCGCGAGGGCCGGTCCGCTGTAGCTGTCGGCTTCTCCGAGGAGGGCGATGCGGGGCGAAGGTGTCATGTCCAAATCCTAGGAAGGCGGGGGATGATGGCCGGTACGCGGCGCATGCTTGACCCTCGGCCGGGCCGTGGGTACGGTAGGCAGACTATGCGTATAAAGAATTCCTTGCGGCTCGGTCTCGGTGCCCTCGTGGTGCCCGCCTCGCTGCCCCTCATCGATGCCACCCCCGTTGAGGCCACCGATGCCGATTCCGAGGGTCACATGTCGACCGCGACGGTCGACCTCGGCACCTTGCAGTCCTGTACGGCCAACTTCAGCCTGACCAAAGAGAATTCACGTTACGTGTCATTCGATCTCACGGGGCCGCTCGCTGACGAGGTGGTCTTGGGCGAGGACCTGGTTCCCGTCTGGGTCTATGACGATGGAGGAACCGAGTCTTACTGCGAGATGGAGCCGGCATGGAATCCCGAGTCACCGCCGTTCATTCCCACCGATGCGAGTTCGGTCGATTTTTCGCCACCCTTTGACTTCTCAGTCGGCGCCCCCGGTCTCATCAACTCTGATGCCGTTGAGTTTTTCATGCTCGGTGGCGCCCCCGTTGTCCTCGGCTTGGAACTGGATGGGCTGTTCCAGCCAGGGACGCGAGCCCAATATCTCATCCCCCTGCCCCCGGAGGAGCCGACTCCGGCCACTGCAGGAGACGGTGGACATATTCGCTTGGTCCCGGCGACGGCTGAGCTCACCGAGGACATGCTCATTTATGACCCTGCCCTACCCACGGCGGTCACCTATGTCATGGACCTCGGCTCTGACGTCTTTGAGTGGGATGTGGTGTCCGAGGAGTTGGGTGCGATCGTCACCGAGTTGTTCTCGGATGCCGACGCCTCGGTCCGAGCCGAGGTGGCGTCGTATGTCGCGGCCTTGGCGGGAGCGTCTGCGGATGGATTTAGTCCTTGTGAGACAGGATTCTCCGCTGACGTCTTGGAGGCATTTCGAGAGCGTGCCGCCCATCCGGTCTTCTGGGAAGCGGTCCAGGACGCAGGTCGTGAAGACGATCTGTACTTGCCGTTTTTCTCCACCACCGGGGTCTTCGAAACCGTCACCATTCTGGGTCTCCTCGCAGCGATGAACAATCTCAATATCGACAGTCGCCTCGTTCCCGTTTCGGTCGGGACACTTCCCGCCACAGGAGTCGGTTCGACAGGCTTGGTGGCTGTGTCCGGGGTCGCACTTCTCGCTGGAGCCGTGTTGATCGCGGGTCGGCGTCGGCGCATGGCCTGACCGGCAGCGGACATAGTCTCACTCGCGTGAGGGGGCCGGCACATGGGTGACACGCTCGGCTGGCAGTCCCCGGCTCCTCCCACGGGGACCTCGGCCTGGTACGAGCGTCTCGCACCGTTGTCGACCGACCGCTGGCACGTGCGGTGCTGGATGCACGACCGTCACCCCGACGGTGAGGTGATCGTGTCCCCCGGCGACCACTCCGGAGACTTCCTGCTGTGGGACGCCGACGTCGACGCGCAGGACCGTCCCGTCCTCTCCATTTCGCCGGCGGTGCGAACCGGATCTCCCGAGGTGTGGTTCGTGGAGTTGCACGGCGAGGACGCCCACGGGCCCGCGGTCACTCTCGTGGCCTTCGACACCCCGCATCTCCCTCCCGGCACCGTGGTGACCGACCCCGTGTTCTTCCACATGCCGGTGCGCAGCGAGCAGCAGGTGGCGGCCGTCCGCTGGTGGCGCAATGACGCCGTCGTCGACCAGGTCTACGTGCGGCCCGACATGCGCCGCTCTCATCTCTCAATCCACGTCCTCTACGCGGCCTCTGCCTTCCACCAGCTCCACGGATGGCCCGGTCGTCTGCACAGCGACGGTCGGCGCACCGTTCTCGGGGAGGCCTTGGCCGAACATCTCCGCGCCACCGGCCGCATCGCGCCTCTCGAGCACCTGCTCACTCCGATGGATCCACCCGCCGACGCCTGACACCATCCGGGTTGGTCGGTCACCCATGCCTGCCCGGACGCGGGCAGTTCCGGTAGGGACAAGCCCGTCTAGGCTGAACCTCGGCGCGCCGGGAAGTCTGGTCGGCAAGGTCATTTGTGGTTCTCGTCGTCTCCCTCCTCCTCCCGCTCGTACCGGCCCTCGCCGCCCTGACCCTGCGGCGATCCGTGGCCATGGCCCGCCTCGGCGCGGGCGTCCTCGCACTCGGTTTCGTCACGGCACTCGCGTCGGCCGGGGACGACGTGTCGTGGCGCCGTTCGTGGCTCGGGCCACTCGGTCTCGACATTCACCTGGTGGCCGACCCGTTCGCGGTCCTGATGCTCGCGCTCATCTGCGGACTCGGTGCCCTCGTGTTGTGGTACTCGGCCGGGTATTTCCCCGAGCATCGGGCATACGGGCGATTCGTCGGATTGTTCCTCATCTTCGCCGCCGCCATGAACGGGTTGGTGCTGAGCGCCGACCTGTTCACGATGTTCCTCTTCTGGGAGGTGACCTCGGTGGTGTCGTTCCTCCTCATCGGGATGAACGACGAATCCGCCTCGGCCCGCGCCGCGGCTCTTCGCGCCCTGCTCGTCACGGGGGCGGGCGGGCTGTGCCTGCTCGTGGGGGTTGCGCTCTTCCAGGTCGCCGTCGGCACGACGACGTTCACGGAGCTGGTGGCCGCGGAGGGCAGCGGCACGATGTTCGCCGTCGCCGCGATGTTCGCTCTGGCCGGTGCGCTCACGAAGTCCGCCCAGTTCCCCTTCCACTTCTGGTTGCCCGGTGCCATGTCGGCCCCGACCCCGGTGAGCGCGTACCTGCACTCGGCCACCATGGTGAAGGCGGGCATCGTCCTGCTCGCCCGACTGTCGCCGGCGGTCGATCACGTCGACGCATGGCGATGGACGGTGGTGGTGCTCGGCGGCACGACGATGATCGTCGGTGGCGTGCGGGCGCTGCGCCAGACCGACGCAAAACTGCTCCTCGCCCACAGCACCGTGTCCCAGCTCGGCCTGCTCGCGGTGCTCGCCGGCATGGGCAGTCCACTCGCGCTGTACGCCGCGGTGGCGCATCTCGCCGCCCACGCGGTGTTCAAGGCGGGTCTCTTCCTCGCCGTCGGTGCGGTCGACCACGCCACCGGGACGAGGGACATCACCGAGCTGTCCGGTCTGCGCCGCTCCATGCCCGTCGTGGCACTGCTCGCCACCGTGTCGGCGGCGTCCATGGCCGGTGTGCCGCCGTTGCTCGGCTTCGTCACCAAGGAAAAGGCCCTCGCCGTCCTCCTCGACGGGCAGGGGCTGCCGGCCGAGACCCTCGTGGCACTCGGCGCGATCGTGGCCGGGTCGGTGCTGTCGGTGGCCTACAGCGTGCGCCTCGTGCGGGGCTTGTTCGGCACCGTGCCGGGGCGGGCCCCGACCGTCGTGCATCATCCGGCGGAAGCCGTGCTCGTGGTGCCGGTGGCGGTGACCGTCGTTGTCACGGTCGGCGCGGCACTGGTGGCTGGATGGTGGGGCGGTCTCATGAGATCCGCCGCAATGTCGCTCGATGTGATGGCCGCGGGGAAGCTCGTGCTGTGGCCGGGCTTCGGTGAACCGCTCCTCGTGTCGGCGATGGTGCTCGGAGTCGGGGCCTGGGTCGGATGGCACGTGCCCGATCGACCCCGGTGGCCCTCGCTGCAGCCCTCCGGTGAGGTCGTCTTCGAAGGCGCGTACGACGGACTCCTGCGGATCTCGGTGGCGATCACCCGCGTCTCCCAGAGCGGCTCGCTCGTCGTCTACAACCTCGTCGTGTTCTCGGCGCTCGCGCTCGCCGTCGGTGTTCCGGCTCTCGGCATGATCGGCCACATCGAGGGTGACGTCGTGCTCGCCGATTCGGCGGTGCAGGTGGTGCTGGTGGTCCTCGGTATCGCCTTCGCCCTGGCCGCGGTGCGGGCGGAGGGTCGCCTCTCGGCGGCCCTGCTCGCCGGCGGTCTCGGCTTCGCCAGTGCCGCCCTGTTCGCCCTGTTCGGAGCGCCGGATCTCGCGCTCACCCAGTTGCTTGTCGAAGGACTCGTCATCGTGGTGATGCTCCTCGTTCTGAGGCGGTTGCCCCGTCAATTCGAGAACGACCGAGCCTGGTTGCCGCGCTGGTCGCGGCTGCTCGTGTCGGGTGCCGTCGGGGCCGCCATGGCCGTGTTCGCCCTCGCCGCATCGCTGTCGCGCACCGCGCCATCTGTAGGCGGGGAGTACCTGGCCCGCTCGGCTCCCGAAGGGGCCGGCAACAACGTCGTGAACGTGATCCTCGTCGACTTTCGTGGCACCGACACCCTCGGCGAGGTGACGGTGCTCGTCGTCGCCGGTCTCGGCGTGGCGAACCTCCTGCGCCACGCCCGCCGCCGTTCGACCGCCTCGAGCGTGAAGGTGGACGCATGAATCCCGACCGTTCACTCATCCTCGAGGAGGCGGAGCGCTGGTTGTTCCGCCTCATCCTGCTCGTCTCGGTGTTCCTCATGGTGCGCGGCCACAACGCGCCGGGTGGAGGCTTCATCGGCGGACTCGTCGCCGGAGCGGGCTTCACCCTGCGTCACCTTGCGGGCCGTGCGGGAGAGGCTGATGTGTGCGGACG
>JBDLRG010000166.1:0-8235 GCA_039800125.1 Actinomycetota bacterium | reverse complement strand
GGGCATGGGCACCGAACTCTCGCGCCAGCTCCACGAACTCGGGGACGAGATCGAAAGACTCGCCAACGATGTCGCCGACCCCGCCGTGCGCGAGTCCGTCGAGATACTCAGGTCCGTGCAGGTGCAATTGGCCGCCGAACAGGCCCGCTACGAGATCGCCTTCCGCCAGGACCTCGCCGAACTCGCCGATCGGCTGCTCAACCGCCCACCGACGTGAGCGCCTGGCGCACGAGCGCCCGCGCCTCGGCGAGCTTGGCCTGGTAGGTGGCGAAATCCGGCGGTGACTTGGCGAGGGCCGCGTCGGCCTCGGCGAACAGACGCTCGGCTCGCGCGAGCAGCTGCGCCGGGGTCTGGGACGTGGGCACCGTCGTCGTGGTGGTCGATGAACCCCCACCCGGCACCGTCGTCTGGGTGGAACCAGTGCCCTGCACCCGGTCCCCGAGGTTGAGCGAGAACCCGGGGAACAACAGGCTCATCACGTCGGTGAGGTTGTCGCCGATCACCGAGCGACCGTCGTAGTACGCGAGAATCTTGCGCACGAATACCTGCTTGGCGTCGGAGTCGTTCGGCTGGACGAACATCGGCCGTAGGTAGATGACACCCCGTCCGACGGGCACCGCCTGCAGGTCGCCGTACGTGACGCGGGAGCCTCTGAGGTCGAGCGGGGTGATGACCGCCGCGATGACGTCGTCACTCTCGAACTCGGCCACGACCGTCGCCGGTCCCGCAGGAAGCGGCGCCTCGATCTCATAGACCGTGATGCGTCCGTAGGTGGCGGGGTCGCTCGACACGACCATCAGGGCGCGCAGTTCCTTGCGGCTGTCGTCCGAAGAGAACGGCACGAACGGTCGCACCATTGAGAACTCGCCCGTCGTCCCCGTTCCGCCCGGGGCATGGAAGATGCTGTAGTAGGGGTTGAAGCGGGCGAACGATGAGTCGGCGGCGTCGATGGCATCCACGGGTGCGCCGATCGCGTCGACGGTCCCGGTCGTGGATCCGGCCACGGCTCCCTCGGGCTCGATCGGCGGGGCCTGGGCCACACTCCACGCGGCGTCGCGGTTGAAGAACAAAGTCGCCTCGGCGAACTGATAGCGGCCGAACATGTTCGTCTGCACCCGGAACAGGTCCTCGGGATAGCGGAAGTGCATGCGCAGCGACTCGGGCACCGTGGCCGCGTCGGCGAAGAGGTCGGGGAACGCGGACGCCCACATGCGTGCGATGGGGTCGCGTTCGTCCACCCGGTACAGGGTGACCTCGCCCGTGTAGGCGTCCACGACGGCCTTCACGCTGTTGCGCACGTAGTTGAAGGAGTGGTTGAGACCGCTCCCGGAAGGGAGGTCGTTCGTCCGCGCGGTCTGGGCGTACGGGTAGCGATTGGTCGTCGTATAGGCGTCGACGATCCACTTGATCTCTCCGTCGACGACCACCGGGAACGGATCCGCATCGAGATGGAGGAACGGCGCGACCTTGCGCACCCGATCGGCGATGTCGCGCACGAGGAGAATCTCGGAATCCTCGGTGATGAGGTTCGATCCGAAGAGGTTGAACTCACCGAAATTGACGGCGAGCGCGAGGCGACGCAGGAGTCCGCTGATCTTCACGCCGGTGCCACCGGCGTAGGGCTCCTGAGTCTCGCCCGGGCAGGCCTGCTCGCGCTGCTCCGTGCCGACGATGGCGTATCCGCCGAGGCGGTCACCGAAGTACACCTCGGGGCGCTCCACACCGAGGTCGAGGTACGAGGGCCGCCCATCATCGGTGGCGATCGATGCAGGCGCGGCGATGAGGTCGCAACCGTGGGTGTAGATGAGGTGACGCGACACCCACGTACGGTTCGGGATGCCGTCGCTGTTCAGCTCGCGGCTCGCCACCAGGACCTGCTGGATGCGTCCGTCGATCATGTAGCGGTCGACATCGAGGTCCTGCACCCCGTAGAACGAGGTGAGACCCTGGTCGAGCGCGAAACGGGCGCGCATCTGCACCGGGTCGAGCTGGCGGACGTCGCGCAGAGGCTCGTCGTCCGCTTCGGCCGCGGCGGCGTCGATCGAGCCGAACGAGACGGGGACACGCTCCACGTCGCCGATGTCCATCGCCGTCTTGGTCGCATCGATGTTGCGCTGGATGTACTCGAGCTCGCGGGTGCTCACGTTCGGCTGCACGACGAAGCGCTGCACGACCGCCGGGTAGATGGCTCCCGCGACCAGCGCGACGACGACCCACAGTCCGACCGCCATCGCCGGAATGCGCCATCCGCGCAGACGCACGTTCCACAGCAGGAGAGCAGTGACCGCGAGCGACACGAGGATCATGAGGTCCGTGGCCGGCAACTGTGCCTGCACGTCGGTGTAGAGCGCTCCGCGCACCACGCCGCGGGTGGAGCCGGTCAGCTCGAAACGCTGGAGCCAGTAGGCGGCGGCACGCAGCAGGGCACCGGCGGCGAGCAGAACGGAAAGATGCACCTTGGCCTGTGGCGACACGCGCTGCACGCGGTCCTGGGGCCTGATGCTGCCGTTGGCGAAGTGGAAGGCCGTGGTGACGAGGAGTACGAGAACCAGTGCGCCGAAGGCCCACGACACGACGAACTGGGCGAAGGGGAGCCGGAACACGTAGAAACCGACGTTGCGGTTGAACAACGGGTCGGCATCGGCGAAGGGCTCTGCGTGGCGGAACATGAGCCACTCCTGCCACTGCGACGAGGCCGGAAGACCGAGCATGAGGCCGATGACGAGGGCGACCCCCACCCGGAGGCGTCCGCGCGCCGACGCCGTGACCTCGCGGATGCGCATGATGGTGCGGTCCTCGGGGGTGTCGGGGAGCGCGGGTGGTGCCAGGCGGTCGGCGATGATGAGGTTGAGCCAGAGAAAGGCCGAGACGCCGACCACGAACACGCCGGCGAGTTCGGCCCGGGCCCGCAGCACTCCCCAGTACACGTCGTCACGATCGAGAGCATCGAACCAGAGGTAGTCGACGAAGAACGACGAGAGCCCCCGTGCCCCCAGGATGAGGAGCAGAACCAGACCGATGACGACCGAGACGAGGATCCGTCCGCGGGATGGACGTCCGATGTTCAGACGGACGACGCCGGGGCCGCGGGGGGGAAGATCGGAGGGATTGCGCACACCGTGACGCTAGTTGCGCACGGGCCAGACCAGGCACCGGCATCCCTGGTGGGCGGGTGCCTGCACGACGCCCGTCGCAAAAGCATGTCCGGCCACCACCGGACCGCCGAGGGAATTGTCCTCGCAGTCGCTGCAACATCCGTCCGCGGGATTCATGAACCAAGCCACCGCCGCCCCGGGCTCGAGCGAATGCACGAGCCCCGACCCGAAGGCCCTCACGGCTGTGTCTTGCGCCGCCGTCTCGACCGCCTCGCTCTTCCATGTCCGATACAGATCGCGCACAGCGGAGATGAGGGACTGACGGTCACCGGCGGCGCTCTCGATGGCCGACGACATGGCATCACGGAAGGGGGTGACGAAGAAGGTCTCCACG
This sequence comes from Actinomycetota bacterium, assembly GCA_039800125.1. GTDB lineage: Bacteria > Actinomycetota > Acidimicrobiia > Acidimicrobiales > Ilumatobacteraceae > UBA2093. Next base: position 4,746 of record JBDLRG010000166.1, on the reverse strand, counting down.
GTCTCGCCGACATCGGCCGCCACCCTGTCGGGTCTCACCCGACGCGCCTGACTGCCGAAATCCTTGACGACGCGTACTCCCGCTCCCGCGGCGACCGCGGAGTCGTCGGCGATGCCGCGCACGAATCTCTCGACATGGGCCGACGTGACGCCGATCATCGCGTCGAGCACGAGCGACGACTTCCTCTGCTGGAGGTGCTGGAGAACCTCGTTCTGTTCGTCAGCGAGGATGCGCCGCCACTTGCGGACCATCGACGCTGCAACCTCGTCGACCGTGCGCGCACGCACGGCGAAGGTCGCCTCGTCGACGGGGGCAGGTGCGGGGGCCGCCGGATGCAGGGCCTTCGCCGGGGTCGCCGCTTTGGATCTGGGTGCGGCGACAGCCGACTTCTTCCCCGGGGTCGCGGACCCCGCGGCGACCTCGTGCACGGGATGACCGGCGCGCGCCGTCGAGCGACGGGCCACTTCGGCGGTGGATGCCCCGCGCAGGCGGGAGAACAGATCGCTCGTCTCGTCCGGCGAGGGACGATGCCCGTGCGCGGGCGGCAATTTGTCCCGCGTAGTGGCCACGATCCGGGGGCGTGGCTCGGGGGCCGGAGGCTCGGGTGCCGCCGGGGGTGCCGTCTCGTCCTCCGGAGAGATCTGGGGAACCGTCTCGGGCACCGGCACGTGACGACGCGTGCGATCGAAGATGTTGACGATGTTGGACGGAGAACCCTCGTCGACCGTGTCGTGCACCATGGCGTCGACCGTGTGATGAACCGTGTCATCGTCGCTGCTCGGCACCTCGTCGACGAGGTCCTCGACCAAAGGGGTCTCGATTGAAGGGGTCTCGATCATCGGCTCCGTGGCGATGGGTTCCTCGAGGGCGAAATCCGCGAGGGAGAGATCGGGTGCATCGACTTCGGTGACGTGACCGTCGAGGGGATCCACCGTCTCGTGGACGACGGTCTCCTCCTCGGTGATCATCGTCGAGAGTTCCGACGGAGCAGGCACCGGGGGGAACGGTTTCTCCTCCTCGACCTCTTCTTCTTCATCGACCGGCGGGTCGCGACGCACCTCGGTGCGCGTGGGCAACGACGGATGGTCCGGGTTCACCACCGGCACCGGCCCGGTCACCGGGGACAGGTCGACGATGAACTCCGGTTCCTCGTGGGCCTCCGACAGTTCTCCGATGACGGACTGAGCGGCGAGCTGGGCCCTCTCGAAGGCCGCGAGCAGTCTTTCGCGGCCGTGGATGAGTTCCTCGATCTGACCCCGTGCGGCTTCGCGCCGGCGGGTGAGTTCGGCGAGCACCTTCTCCCGGTACTCGCGGGCCTCCACCACCATGTCGCGTCCCTGTCGCTTCGACTCCTCCACCGCGGCGTCGGCATCGTGGGCTGCATCCCCGCGGATGCGCGCCGCCTCGAGATGCGCTGCCTCGCGGATGCGGGCGGCGTCCTCGGCGGCCTCCTTCACGAGACGCGTTGCTGCCTCCTCGGCGCGCTCACGGATCTGCTGGCTGGCATCTCGCGCCACGGTGATCACACGAGCCGCCTCCTCGCCGAGCAGCGTGGCCACCGTCTCCTCGTCGAGACGCCCAGGCGCCGACATGCCACGGGTCTGGAGGGCACGCACCTCGGACTGGAGGAATTGCTCGCGCTCCTGCAGGCGCGCCAGTTCGGCGGCCACCATGCGCAGGAAGTCGCGAACCTCGGTCTGGTCGTAGCCCCGACGCGCGACCGGGAACGAGGCTGCGCCCACCGCCGACGGCGATGCGGGATCGGGACGCGAGAACGACAATGCCATCGCATTCCACAGTAGGAGCCTGTCCCATTCAAATGGTGTCAATCGCGCGCGGCGACCGACACGGTGACGTCGTTCAGACTCCCGGGTCGTCCAGGGGTGCTCCCCCGTTGGCCCTCAGTGCGGCGAGGGCATCGGCGAGGGTCGCCACCGGAACGATGCGTACCCCCGCACCCGCGGCCCGACGGGCGGCAGCGAGTTCGGCCTCGGTCTGCGTCGCCGGAACGAGGAACAGGGTCGCCCCGGACTCGCGCACCGCGACGGCCTTCTGCTCCAGCGCGCCGATCGCGCCCACGGTCTCGTCGGCCGACATCGTCCCCGTCGCCGCCACGCGGCCCCTTCCCATCAGATTCCCGGCCGTGAGTTCGTCGAGGAGTGCAAGGGTGAAGGCGAGACCCGCGGAGGGTCCGCCGATACCGGCGGTGGAGATCTCGGCGCGGAACGGCAGCGACACGGTGCGGGTGTCCGCCGGGATGAAGCCGATGATCGGGCGTCCCGGAGTGTCGGGATCCTCCATGAGTGTGAGGGTGCGCTTCTCCGCGGTGGCGGGGTCCTTGTCCGTGGCGTCCTTCGAGTAGGGAATGACGCTCAACACGACGGAATCCCCGACCTTGCGATCCGCCATCTGCGCGGAGAGCGCGGTGAGAGTGGGCACCGAAACACCGTCGAGGGCGACGATGGTCTCGCCGATGTCGAGCACGGTGCAAGCGGCGACGGCGGGCAACGTTCCCTCGCACACGACCTGTTCGACGACGACGTCGCCCTCCACCAGTTCGGCCTCGTAGCCGAGCCTCCTCATGGCGACGAACTCGGCGATCTCCTTCGAGCCCACCATGGACTGGTAGCCGAGGCGTCGCACCTGCGACGGGGTGAGCGTGCCGAATCTCTCCTCGAACGTCTGCACCTGCACGTGAGGGTCGATCCACCCGAGGATCGCGTCGAGGGCCGAGAGTTGTCCGGTGAGCGCGGTGACGAACATGACACCGCCGTCGGTCGAGTCGCGCGCGGGCGGCTCCTCGGTGCCCGCGGTGAACGAGATGCGCGGAGCGACCGCCAGCGCGGAGCCCGGAGCGGTCTCCCAGCGCTGCACGCGCACCACCGACGCCACGAGGATGACGGCGAGCACGCTCCACGACAGGGTGAGGAGCGGCAGCGCCACGCGCAACGACCGGGCGGAGGCCGCAGGCCTCGGCGGGGGCAGGGTTACCATGTCATTGCTGATGTTCGTCATGTCCGCTTCCGTGTCTATCGCGTGGTCCGTGCTCTCGGTCACCGCCGAACAGACTGCCATCGTCGCCCTTCTCGTCGTGGTCGGCGCTTTCTGGGCGTTGCGGGCCGTCGATCGGCTGCGCTTCCCCGTGGGACGTCGTCCGGTTCCCGTCCCGGTGGAGCAACTCGAGACGCCGCTCCATCGCGAGCCCGAGCCCGCTCAGCGCCTGCGAGCGGCGGGGAAACTCGGCGGCGGAGCCGTGCTCGCCGGGGCACTCGCCGCGGTGATCATCGCCGTCGTCCTCGCCCTGGCACTGCAGGTCGTCGGCGGACTGCTCGGCTGAGTGGAGCGCGATGGGAACCGAACGACGCTGGCAGGTCATCGAGGCCGGCTTCCGCGGTGACACCGACACCGCTCGCGCAGCACTCGGCGACCCCGAGCCGCTCGTGCGGGCCAGCGCCCTGCGGGCCCTGCGCCGCATCGGGGTGCTCACCGCCGCCGAGATCGAGGCGTCATCGGAAGACCCCGACCGTGAGGTGCGGCGCACCGCCGCCGAGATGGCGGCCGGCGAACCCGGAGCGGACGTCTCACGACTGATCGACGATCCCGAGGTCTTCGTCGCCGAGATGGCCGCCTGGGCGCTCGGCGAGAGGGAACACCCTCGGGACACCGAGATAGAGCTGCTCATTGACCGTTGCACCTCCCATCCCGAGGCGCTCGTGCGCGAGGCCTGCGCGGCCGCGCTCGGGGCCATCGGCGATTCGCGGGGACTTCCGGCCATCCTCGAGGCCTGCCGCGACAAACCGGCCGTGCGGCGTCGTGCCGTGCTCGCCCTCGCCCCGTTCGACGGCCCCGAGGTGGAGGCCGCACTGCAGCACGCCCTCACCGATCGCGACTGGCAGGTGCGTCAGAACGCCGAGGACCTCATCTCACCCCGCGACTGACGTCACCGTTCATTCCCATTGCGCCGCACGACCGAGGCCGCCGCGGTGACGTCACTGCACCTGATTGACGGTGAGGATGACGGACGGGACAGCAGGACGCGACGGATTAGAACGCGGAGGGTCGTAGATGATCCCGGTGTACTCCAGGTCGCTCGACCACCTCAACTGGTAGTAGTCGCACGTGGGATCGCATTCCACCTCGACGAAGAAGTTCCATGCCGCCACGTAGCGATGACCATTGGAGACGAGGGTCAGATCGGTGGTGCTGTCGGCCACGTTCGAGCCGTTGCGAGCCAGCCAGATGCTCACCAGGTTGGCACTACCGCCCTGGCTGCGGGAGATCTGGGCGGAGAAGGCGATGTTGTAGGTGCCCGGACGCGTGAAGGAGATACGCGATCCCGACACCATCGATACACCGACATTGCCGGGATCGGAGTTGTTGAAGGTCATCGAATAGGCCGTGTCCGCCTGGAACGACGGATCGAGGTTCTGATCGCCCTGGTTCGTGGTGTCCCAGAAGCTGCCGAAGTCACCGAGGCCGCCCGTTCCCGGCGCACCGGGGTCTCCCTTGTCACCCTGGTCTCCCTTGAGCGAGGCGATGAAGTCGGCCTCCGTGCCCTCGTTGCCGAGGAGCAGCCACACCTGATACGCGCTCAGGCCACACTCGCCGTCCTGCCCGGCGACACCGGGTTCACCCGTCGCGCCTGGACTACCCGTCGCACCAGGAACACCCGTCGCACCAGGAACACCCGTCACACCAGGAACACCCGTCACACCAGGAACACCCGTCACACCAGGAACACCCGTC
>JBDLRG010000165.1:0-2742 GCA_039800125.1 Actinomycetota bacterium | reverse complement strand
AGCGGATCCAGATCACCCGCGAGGAACGCCGCTACAACCAAGACATGATCTCTGAGGAGAACATCGCCTTCGACCCGTTCAGCAACGGGCAGCTGATCTGCGTGCAGGGTGAGGCGATGGGGTCGAACCAGTTCACCGACGACGACTTGATCACCATCCTCGGCCTTGAGGACGACGACGGGTTCGAGGAGGCTATCCGGGAGGTGGAGTCGGAGGTCGTGGTCCGGCGCCTGCTGGGTCTCGCTGAGACGAACACCACCCACGCCCGGTTCGAGTTCATTCGTGACCTCGTGGACACCCGTTACCGGGTCGGCGGCACCCAGAAGACGGTGCAGCAGATGTACGACGACGGCGAGAAGGTCTCCGCCTTCCTCCCGCGCTGACGTTCCGGGGGTGGGGGTGCCGAATCTGAGGCATGGGCACCCCCACCCCGGCCGTCCCGATCGTCCGCAACGACGACGGCTCTCTCAGCATCCTCGTCTATCAGGGCCGCACCCTGCGCCTGAACTTCATCCATGAGGGGTTGGCCTACCCTCCGACGGGCTTCAAGGCCCGGTTCGGCCTGACCGACAAGTACGGGAACGCCCTCCTCGCGGAGGCCGACTCCGATGACGGCGACATCGTCTTCTCCGATGCCTCCCTTGAGATCAACCCCGACACGGGCCTGCCCTACGCAGGCACCCTGATTGCCGTGACCGTCCCCGACGAGGACATGAACCTCGTCGTGAAGGCGTCTGGCAAGTTCGACTGCGTGCTGGAGGAGCCCGGAGGCGCGGAGATCCCCCTCGGGGTCGGTGACTGGCTCCTGTGGAAGCAGGTGTCGCCGTAGATGAGCGTTCACTTCGAGGGCGACGTCCTGTACGCCACGGTCCCCACGACGGCGGCGCCTGTCGTCCACGTGCTGGACCCGGCCGTCCCCCGTGTCACCGTGGCTGCCGGGGGCCTGCAGGGACCCTACGGTCCCGGCCTGCCGATGATCTTCGGCTTCTCTGGCCCCCTGTCCCCGAGGACGGGCAGGCACAAGTACCCGTTCTACTTCGCCACTACCCTGACCGGGGTGACTGTGACCCTCAACGAGGCCCCGGTGGGTGCTCCGGTGGTGCTCGCGATCCTCGTGAACGGGGTCGAGGAGGAGACGGTGACTATCCCTGACGGGGTGGACTACCTGTCCCTCGTCCCGATCAGCGTCCCGGTGGGGATCGACGACTACGTGACGATGAACGTGGTGTCCGTGGGGTCGAGCTCTCCGGGCGCGGACATGACGGCGAGCATTCGCTACGACTAGGTGTCGATGTGTCCCGTGAGGCTTACCCAGCGGATCCTAAGGAGCAGTAACCATGGCCGACCTCGTTTTCAACATCGCCAAGGGCAAGGCGGCGTACTACGCGGGCCTCCCTGCCACCAACGACGCCCTGATCGTCGTCCCCATCGAGGCTTCGGGCATTGAGGCCGATGAGACCCTCAAGGACTACGACAACCTGTCGGCGCTGCTCGGTGGAACGTCGAACGAGCAGACCTCGAACATGACCCGCAAGACGCTCGCGTCGGTCACGGTCACCGTGTCGGACTCCCCGGGTGAGAACTGGGTCAACATCGACGCCGCTGACCCGACGTGGACGGCGGTCACTGGCAACGCGATCGCGGCACTGGTCATCTGCTACGACCCGGACACCACGGGCGGCACCGACTCGGATCTGATCCCGCTGGTGAAGCTCGACTGCGCGATGACGCCGGATGGCTCCGACTTCACTGCCCAGTTCGCCACCACCGGCTTCTACCGCGCCTCCTAACTCTGGGGGGTCATAGCCCCGGAGGGGAGGGACAGTGGCACACGTTGATCGCCGTGCCACTGTCCTTCTGCGTCTAGGGGGCGAGTCGTGACGATCTCCCACCGCGCCAGTACCGGCATCACCGCCAGAACAACACAGGCGACTCACGCCTTCACCCTGCCCACCGGGCACACGACGAACGACCTCCTCATCGCGTGGCTGGGCGGGAAGCCGTACACCGTCACGGACACTCTGAACGACAGCACCTACAGCGCGACGGCGACGGGCGCGAATGGCACCAACGCCACCACCGCGAACGGCGCGGGGTCGGTGCAGGCCGCAGGCTGGTACAAGAGGCATTCTGGTACGGAGTCAGCGCCCTCGGTGACGATGGCGACCGCCACTCCGAACCCGATGATCCAAGCCATGTCCGCGTACCAGTGCGCGTCGGGCAAGGTGTGGGTGGTGCAGACCGCCGCCGGGTCGGACAGCGCCTCCACGGGCACCACGTTCTCCGCTGCCTCGGACACCACCCTGACCCTCGCGGTGGGCGATGTCCTCTCCGTGATGATGGTCCACAACGACGACTCCTCCTCGTCGTCGGCGTGGGCACTGTCCGCGCCGGGCATCACGTTCAGCACCGTCACCCAGCGGCTCACCGGCACGCTCACCACCGCATCCGGTGGCGATGGTCGCATGTACGTGGTGGACGCCGAGGTCACCTCCGGCTCCGGCACCGTCACCGTCACGGCAACTGCGACCACGGGCACCAACGACTCCGATGGTGAAGCGCTGTTCGTGGTCATGCGCGAGGTGTCGGGTGTCCTGCTGGGGCAGGCGGGACCCGTAGGCGTAGACGACCTTGTGCATTCGGTCTCGGTGCAGCCCGACGGCAAGGTTGTCGTGGGCGGGGCGTTCGAATATGCCCGTGGCGTCCTCCAAGAGGGCATCGCCCGACTGAACGTAGATGGCT
>JBDLRG010000164.1:0-2785 GCA_039800125.1 Actinomycetota bacterium | reverse complement strand
AGCATCCCGCTCGCCCCGAGGGGAATGGCCGCCGCGAGCGAGAGCAGTGTCCAGACGATCGCGATGCGCAGGCCCCAGGTCCCCGGCATCCGGCCGGAGGGAATGGGGCGGTGCGGCTCGTTGATCGCATCGACGTGGCGATCGAACCAGTCGTTCGCGGCCTGGCTCGTCGCGCAGACGAGCGGTCCGGTGATCAGCACGCCGAGGGCGACGGTGCCGAGTCGGTCACGGACCGGCAGCCCGGTGGAGACGACGCCGCAGGCGAAGGCCCACATCGGCGGGAACCAGGTGACGGGCTTGAGCAGCTCGACGATCGTCGAGAGACTCGGCGCACCCCGGTCCGAGGTCGACGGTGCATTGACACCCAAAAGTGTCGTCATAACCTGACACTCGAGGAAGACAGACCGGGGCGGATGGGGGCGCGCATCATCGGATCAGATGGCTTCGGCGGTGTCCGTGTCGCCGCCGGACAACCCGTGGCGGCGCAGCTTCACGTACAGCGTCTGCCGCGACAGGCCGAGGACTTCGGCGGCGGTCGTGCGGTTGTCGCCGGTGAGCTCGAGCGCGGCTTCGATGAAGTGCCGCTCGACGAGGTCGGTCGTGTCCTTCACGAGCGTCGGGAGCGAGACGCGGCCGACGAGCGCGGTGAGGTCTTCGACCGCCTTGGTGAGGTCGCGCGCGCCGTGCGGCACGGTGGCCACGCGCCGACCGACATCCCGCAGGATGAAGCCGATGCCGCCGTCGGCGAGGGTCACCGCGGAGAGCTCGATCTCCGAGCTCAGGCCCAAGTCACCACGGACGCTGCTCGCGGCGACGCGGACGACGCCGTGCTTCTTGAGCGTGGAGAGGAAGACCTGGAGATCGGCGCCGGGTCGGCCGACCCAGTTGCCCAGGGAGCGGGCCTTCGCCTGCTCCTCGCTCGCGAGCTGCGCGAGGTCGAGGAAGGCGCGGTTGGCATAGACGATGGCGCCGTCGGCGTCGGTGATGACGCAGGCATCCGGGGCCATCTGCACGAGGGCGAGCACCTGCTCGCGCGTCGCGCTCACGCCCGCCGGCGCCGCGAAGCGCGAGAGGCGGACGAGAAGGAGCGTGAGGTTCTCCTGCCGGAAGCAGGAGGCCGAGGCGAGCGACTCACCACGGCCGTCGGCGAGCGTGATGCGCACGTCCCCCGCGTGCCCGGTGGTGCGGGCCGCGGCGAGGAGATCCTCCATCGCACGGGCGGAGCCGACGGCGATGCCAAGCGGGAAACTCCGCCCCACGAGCTTCTCGGCGGGGAGGTCGAAGAGGCGTGTCGCGGCGTTCGAGGCGTCAACGACCTTCATCGTGTCGGCATCGACGACGATGATGGCGTCGGTCGAGAGCTGGAAGAGGAGGCGGTAGCGCGTCTCGACGTGCCGCAGCTTCCAATAGTCGCGCTCCATCGCTTGCTGCGTGTCGACGAGGCGCTGCTGCAGCGTCGAGATCGCGCGGAGGTCGCGCCCGACGGCGACGACCGAGCCATCCTCGGCGCGGACCGCGTTGTAGGCGACCGGGATGTCGGCGCCGGCCCGTGAGGGATGATTCACCTGTCGGCGGCGGGTCGTCCCCGCCGTCGTTGCCTCACGCAGCATCTGCTCGATCTTCCCGCGGGACTCCGGGGTGACGGTGTCGACCCAGGGCGTCCCGACCCAGCTCTCCGCGCCATCGACCGGGGGTTCCGCCCCGCTGAACTCGACGTGTCGGATGATGCCGCCACGATCCACGACCAGCGCCACCTCGCTGGTGGCGGTGATCAGCGTCGCGGCCCAGTCCGGTGCCAGACCGGAGAGGGGGGCGCGCGACGCGTTCGAGGCGGAGTGACCGGAAGTCATGAGTGGGCCTTATCAGCGAGAGGATGCATCAACCGAGGCTCAGCTCGGAGACGCCCCGAAGACGTCGGGCCACGACCACCGCGGAATCCGCGTCGGTCGCGAAGCCATCCGCCCCCAGTTGTTCGACAAGCGAGGAATCGGTACCGAAAAGATGGCCACCGACGAGCACGCGGATGTCCGCGTTGCGAGACACCTGCCTGACACGTCGGATGTCGCTGCGGAGTCCTGGCACATACTGCGAGCACGAAACCGAGACACCGAGGCAATCATAATCGGCTTTCCTAACCATGTCCAACAATATATCTGCACTATAGATGGTCATGAGGTGGACATCCCACCCATCCCGAATGAAATGTTCGGCTACAATCAGCGTTCCGAGGGTGTGCTGTTCCCCCGGGGCACAGGTGAGGAGCATCCGGCCCATCGACCCGAACTGCACGCGGTCGGAGAGGAAGAGGGGGCTGATCGCACGGACGAGGCGCTGGATGTGCCCGGATGCAATGGTCACTTCATAGAAGGAGCAGTCGTCCGATTCCCACCGTTCGCCGAGGATGCGGGCGGCGGGGGCGAAGACCTGCTCGAGGATCGCCGATGGGGACATGCCATCGCGCAGGAGGGCACGGACGAATACGCCGGGCGCCGACTCATCCGCCGACAAGATGGTGTCGGTGAAGTCGATGACGACCCGCGCGGTCTCCGGGCGTTCTTCCCGGGCAAGACCAGAAGAGGACATGCGAACCTACCACCGAGGTTGGGGGGCTGACCCAGGCTGTTCCACCCTCAAGGTGGGATCGGGGTGTCTGGCTGTCAAGACACTATGACGTAAACTTCTATTGACATCGCGTGAGTGGGCTTCCAATATCACGGGGTGTCAGTCCAAGAACCGTCAATGTCTCTTTACACCCCGGAGCAGCGCGCCCGGCGTGATGCGACGC
>JBDLRG010000163.1:0-10999 GCA_039800125.1 Actinomycetota bacterium | reverse complement strand
GCGACCGATATCCACGAGGGCGTCACCCAATTCACCGTGCAACTCGGAGGGGAAGGGGCCCATCCCCACGCGCGTCGTGTAGGCCTTGGCGATACCGACGACGGCGTCTATGTGGCGCGGTCCCAGCCCGCTGCCCACCGAGGCGCCCCCCGCCGTGGGATTCGAGGAGGTGACGTAGGGGTACGTGCCGTGGTCGACGTCGAGGAACGTCGCCTGGGCTCCCTCGAGGAGGATGTCCGTGCCCGCCTCGCGTGCATCGTGGAGCAGGGTGACCGTGTCGACGACGTGGGGCGCGAGACGGCGTGCGAGGGCGCACTGCTCCTCGACCACCGCGTCGAGGTCGAAGGAAACACCGCCGAGGTGTGCCACCTCGCGCAACGCGGCCGCACCGCGCTCGTGCACGATGCGGGCGAACGACGCCTCGTCGAGCACCTCGCCGACGCGCACTCCCGAGCGTCGGACCTTGTCGACGTAGGCCGGGCCGATTCCCTTGAGCGTGGTGCCGATCCTGTCGTCCCCGCGCGCCGCCTCGAGCGCGGCATCGATGGCCTGGTGCCACGGGAAGATGAGGTGGGCGAGGCTCGACACGCGCAAGGCGGCACATGACACCCCACGGGCCTCGAGGGAGTCGATCTCGGAGAACAGGGTGGGCATGTCCACCACCACGCCGTTGCCGATCACGGGCACGACCGACGGATACAGGACGCCGCTCGGGATCAGTTGCAGGGCGTAGCGCTCCGTGCCGACGACGACGGTGTGTCCGGCGTTGTGGCCACCCTGGTAGCGGGCGACGATGCCGTGCGAGGCGGCGAGGAGGTCGATGACCTTGGCCTTGCCCTCGTCCCCCCACTGGGTTCCTACGACGACTGTGACGGCCATGAACGCTCCTCCTTCGGAACGTGACGAAACCCTATCTGCTCCCGGGACCGACCCCGTTCGTTGCGAGTGGTGCCGCGGATAGTTTCGGGGCGTGGAAACGGTCCTGCGCACGATGACCTGGTCGGGGATGGACCCCGCGGCGCGCACGAGGCTGTGCGAACGCGGTCTCGGTGACATCTTCGACCCGGCCCTGCGGGCCGCGATCGGCGACCTCATCGAGGACGTGCGGGTGCGCGGCGACGATGCCGTGTGCGAGGCGCTCTCCCGCCACGACGGCATCGATCTGAGCCCGGATCGGCTCCGCGTGACCGCGGACGAGATCGCCTCGGCCCGGGTCGATCCCGCCCTCGATGCCGCCATCGACGAGGCCATCGGCCGGCTGCGGCTCTTCAACGAGAACCTGCGACGTCGGGCCTCGGACTGGTCGATGGAGATGGAGGACGGACTCGTCGTGGGCGAGAAGGTCGGCCCTATCTCGAGCGCCGGACTCTTCGTGCCGAGCGGCAAGGCCAGCTACCCGTCCGTCGCCTACCAACTCGGCGTGCCGGCGGTCGTGGCCGGTGTTCCCCAACTCGCGCTCGTCGTTCCTCCCGTTCCGGGCGGCGATGGTGCGGTCGATCCCGCCGTTCTCGTCGTCTGCCGCAAGCTCGGCATCGGTGCGGTGTTCCGCGTGAACGGTCCCGCCGGCATCGCCGCACTCGGTTTCGGCACCGCCACCATCCCGCGCGTGCGCAAGGTGGTGGGTCCCGGCAGTCCCGCGGTGACGATCGCCCAGGTGGAGATGCAACGACACGGACTGGCCACGATGATGCTGCTCGGCCCCACCGAGAGCCTCGTCATCGCCGACGACTCCGCCGATGTCGTGCGCCTGGCCTCGGACCTCGTCATCGAGGCCGAGCACGGCACGGATTCCACCGTCGTCCTCGTCACCGATTCGTCGACGCTCATCGCGGCCGTGGAGGAGGAGTTGCGTCGCCAGGTGGCGGACCTGCCACCCGTCAGGGCCGAGGCGGTGCGCGCCTCGCTCGGTACGAACGGCGGGGCCGTGCTCGTGGGCTCCATGGACGAGGCGGTCGAGGTCGCGAACACCTTCGCGCCCGAACATCTGCAGATCGCCGTCACCGACACGATGCTCGACCACGTGGTCGGCGGCATCGTGAACGCCGGCGAGATCCTCGTGGGTCAGGACACACCGTTCAGCGCGGCCAACTTCGTGGTGGGGTGTCCGGCATCGTTGCCGACGAGTGGGTTCGCCCATGTGTCCTCCGGCATCACGGTGGAGGCGTTCCTCAAACGAGCCGCGGTGGCCCGCGCCGATTCCGACGCGCTCGCACGGATGGCCCCGAGCATCCTCGCCCTCGCCGACCACGAGGGATTCCCCGGTCACGGCGCCGCGATCCGACGCCGTTTCCCCGGCTGACCCCGCTCAGTCGACCGGTATCTCCGTCGCCTCGACGGTGAGTTCCCCGGCGTTCGCATCCACCCGCACCGCACCACCGTCGCCGACGCGGCCCTCGAGGATGAGCAGTGCCGCCCGATCGGCGATCTCGCGCTGGATGAGCCTCTTGAGCGGTCGGGCGCCGAACACGGGGTCGAACCCGCGCTCGGCGAGCCACACCCGTGCCGCCGGCGTCACCTGCAACAGGATCCGCCGATCGGCGGTCCGCTCGATGAGCGCGGCCAGCTGGATGTCGACGATGGCCACGAGGTCGTCCGGCGTGAGCGAACGGAAGCGAACGATGTCGTCGACACGGTTGACGAACTCGGGCCGGAAGAACTCGGTCGGGTCACCGGGGAGGTTGCTCGTCATGATGAGCACGACGTTCGTGAAGTCGACCGTGCGGCCCTGGCCGTCGGTGAGCCGACCGTCGTCGAGCACCTGCAGCAGCACGTTGAACACGTCGGGATGGGCCTTCTCGATCTCGTCGAGGAGCACCACGCTGTAGGGCCGGCGTCGCACCGCCTCGGTGAGCTGTCCTCCCTCGTCGTAGCCGACGTACCCGGGAGGGGCCCCGATGAGGCGGGTGACGGAGAACTTCTCCATGTACTCACCCATGTCGATGCGCACCATCGCCTTGTCGTCGTCGAAGAGGTATTCGGCGAGCGCACGCGCCAGTTCGGTCTTCCCCACCCCGGTGGGGCCGAGGAACATGAACGAACCGATGGGTCTGTCCGGGTCCGAGAGCCCGGCCCGGGAACGGCGGATGGCGTTGGCCACCGCCGACACGGCGTCGTCCTGTCCGATCACCCGACTGTGGAGAAGTTGCTCGAGGTGCACGAGTTTGTGCATCTCGCTCTCCAGGAGACGGTTCACCGGCACTCCCGTCCACTTGGAGACGACCTCGGCGATGTCCTCGGCGTCCACTTCCTCCTTGAGCATGCGCACGTCGCGCTGCAGGTCGTCGAGATGCGACCCGGCCGTCGCGATGCGGCGCTCGATCTCCGGGATGCGTCCGTAGCGGATCTCGGCCGCCTTCTCGAGGTCGGTCTCGCGCTCGAGAACCGAGCGCAGTTGCTCGAGCTCCTCCTTGAGGGTGCGGATCGCCGCGATCGCCTCGCGCTCGGCCTCCCAGTGGGCCTTCATCCCGGCGCTCTGTCCGCGAAGGTCCGCGAGTTCATCCTCGAGCGTGGCGAGGCGCTCGTGCGAGGCGGAATCCGTCTCCTTCTCGAGTGCCACCCGCTCGATCTCGAGCTGCAGGATGCGGCGCTCGACCACGTCGATCTCGGTGGGCATCGAGTCGATCTCGATGCGCAGGCGACTTGCCGCCTCGTCGACGAGGTCGATGGCCTTGTCCGGCAGGAAGCGGTTCGTGAGGTACCTGTTCGAGAGCACCGCGGCGCTCACGAGCGCGGAGTCCTGGATTCGCACGCCATGGTGGACCTCGTAGCGCTCCTTGAGGCCGCGCAGGATGGCGATGGTGTCGGCCACCGTCGGCTCGCCGACGAACACCTGCTGGAACCGTCGTTCGAGCGCCGGGTCCTTCTCGACGTACTTGCGGAACTCGTCCAGCGTCGTCGCCCCGATCATGCGCAGTTCACCTCGGGCGAGCATCGGCTTGATCATGTTCCCCGCGTCCATCGCACCCTCGGACGCTCCGGCTCCGACGAGCGTGTGCATCTCGTCCACGAAGGTGATGACCTCGCCCTCGGCGTCGACGATCTCCTTGAGGACCGCTTTGAGCCGCTCCTCGAATTCACCCCGGTACTTGGCGCCGGCGACCATCGCGCTGATGTCGAGAGCGATGAGGCGCTTGTCGCGCAGGCCCTCGGGCACGTCACCGTCGGCGATGCGACGCGCCAGTCCCTCGACGATGGCGGTCTTGCCCACGCCGGGCTCGCCGATGAGGACCGGGTTGTTCTTCGTACGGCGCGAGAGCACCTGGATGACCCGGCGGATCTCCTCGTCACGGCCGACGACGGGATCGATGCGTCCGGCCCGCGCCCTCTCGGTGAGGTCGACGCCGTACTTCTCCAGCGCGGCGAACTGGGATTCCGGGTCCGCGCTCGTCACGCGGTGCGAGCCGCGCACGTCGCGCAGGGCGGCGAGCATCTCGTCGCGGCCCGCGCCGATGCGCTCGTGCATCGCCAGCACGAGATGCTCGGCGCTGAGGTAGTCGTCGCGCAGGTCGGTGCGCGCAGTCTCTGCGGCATCGAGCACCGCGAGCAGGTCGCGCGAAGGGCGCGCCTCGTTCCCTCCCTCGGTGCGGGGCAGCGAGGCCGTCCGTTCCTCCGCCCGTGCGCGAACCATTCCTCCTGCGATGCCGAGACGCGCGAGGAGGGGTCCGGTCACCGTGTCGGTCTGGGCGAGCAGGGCGACGAGCACGTGATCGGGGACGATCTCGGGATTACCCGCGGTGCGGGCGGATTCGGACGCGACCGAGAACGCCTCCTGTGTCCTCGTCGTCCACTTGCGCGGGTCGATTGCCATGTCGTGCCTCCCTCCTCTCAGCGACGCGTTCGGGGATCGAGGATGCTCGGTCGCTCGCCGAACACCGCGACGGCCTGGCGCAGCGGCACGAGGGCGCCGCGCGCCGACCGTGTCGCGACGTCGAGGGCGGCAGCGAGACGCTCCACCTCTCCGCGCAGGCGCGCGATTTCTTCTTCCAGAGCCATGACGTGGCGGATGCCCTCGAGGTTCATCCCCGTGGAGGCCAGCTCGGCGATGCGACGCAGGCGCGCGATGTCGGCCTCGGAATAGCGGCGGTTGCCGCCCGTCGTGCGGGCCGGGGTGAGGAGTCCACGACGCTCGTAGATGCGCAGGGTCTGGGGGTGCATCCCGGCCAGCTCGGCCGCGACCGAGATGACGTAGACCGCCCGATGCTGCGCGCTCACGACCCGGCTCCCGTCGTCGGGGCGAGGACGGTGTGCAGTGCCTCGACCGCGGCGCGCTGCTCGTCGGTGAGCCGCGACGGCACATCGATGTCGACCGTCACGATGAGGTCTCCCTGGTCGCGCTGGGTGGAGATGCCGCGGTTCTTCACGCGGTGACGCGACCCGGCCTGGGTCCCCGGCTTCAACTTGAGACGCACGGGATCACCCTCGAGCACCGGGACCTCCACGGATCCACCCAGCACGGCCTCGGTCCAGGGAACCGCGACGCGCACGAGCAGGTTCAGACCGTCACGGGCGAACACCGGATGCGGCGCCACACGGCATTCCACGAGCAGGTCGCCCGCCGGTCCGCCGTTGCGTCCCGGGCTGCCCCGGCCCTTGAGCCGGATGCGCTGGCCGTCGTCGACACCGGCGGGGATGCGCACGTTCACCTCGCGCGGCCGACGCTCGAGACCCGAGCCACGGCACGTGGCGCACGGATACTCGACGACCCGACCCGCTCCTCCGCAACCTCGGCACGGCGAAGAGAACGAGAAGGGGCCCTGGTTCTCCGCCACCGAGCCGCGCCCACCGCACGCTCCGCACTGCTTCGGTGTGGTGCCCGGTCGCGCACCGCTGCCCGAGCACGACGAGCACACGGAATCGGCCGTGAGGTGCAGCGTCGTGGTGATGCCGCGCGCAGCCTCGACGAAGTCGAGCGTGAGAACCGATTCCAGGTCGTCTCCACGTCGCGGACCGACCGTGCCGCGGCGTCCGCGGCCGAACATCTGCCCGAGCAGGTCGCCGAGTCCGTCACCGCCGGCGAAGCCACCGGGACCGAAGCCGCCCATCGGTCCGGCGGCGCGCACCTCGTCGTATTCGGTGCGCTTGGCCTCGTCGCCCACGACGTCGTAGGCAGCCGAGATCTCCTTGAAACGTTCCTCCGCGGCCGCGTCGCCGGGGTTGGCGTCGGGATGGAATTGGCGGGCCAGTCGCCGATAGGCCCGCGTGATGTCCTTGGCACTCGCGTCCTTGGCCACCCCGAGGACGGCGTAGTAGTCCTTCTCGAACCACTCCCGCTGCGCGGTCACGTCCTAGCCCCTCACCTTCACCATGGCGGCGCGCAGCACGCGTCCCTTCCAGGTGTAGCCGGTGCGCAGCACCTCGACGACGACGGGATCTCCACCCTCGCCCTCCTCGTGCACGACGGCCTCGGCCTTCTCGGGATCGAAGGGTGCGCCCTCGAGATCCATGGCCAGGAGACCCTGACCGGCGAGCGCGGTCATGAGCGAGGATCGGATCGCCTCGGCTCCCTCGCCCCCGTGCGCGACGGCCGCCTCGCAGGCGTCGAGCACCGGCAGGAGCGACTCGGCGAGACGTCCGGTGGCGCGGTCGACCTCGTCCTGCTGCACGGTGGCCACGCGCTTCTTGTAGTTCTCGAAGTCGGCCTGCAGGCGCAGGGCGATGTCCTTGAACTCGTCGCGCTCGGCCTTCACCACGTCGAACATGGCCGCGATCGCCAGGGCGTCCTCGGCGGCCTCGACCGCCGGGTCCGCACCATTGTCGTCGGGCTGGTCCACCATCTCGGCGTCCATCGCGGCGGCCTCAGTTCTCGTCGACGATCTCGGCGTCAACGATGTCGTCGTCGGCCGCACCGGATGCCGAGGTTCCTGCCGCATTGGTGTCGCGGGCGGCCGCCTCGTACAACTTCTGGCTGAACGCCTGGCTGGCACCCATGAGGCTCTCGGTGGCCGCGCGGATGGAGTCGAGATCGTTCGACTCGATGGCCTTCTTCAATGCCTCGAGCGGGCCCTCGACGGCGGCGCGCTCGGCCTCGTCGACCTTGTCACCCTGTTCCTTGAGGACCTTTTCCGTCTGGTACACGAGCGAGTCCGCATTGTTGCGCACTTCGGCCTCCTCGCGGCGGCGTCGGTCGTCGGCGGCATGGGCCTCGGCGTCCTTGATCATCTTCTCGATCTCGTCCTTCGACAACGAGGTGTTGCCCTGGATCGAGATGGAGTTCTGGTTGTTGGTCGCGCGGTCCTTGGCCGACACGGTGACGATGCCATTGGCGTCGATGTCGAAGGTCACCTCGATCTGGGGCACACCGCGCGGGGCCGGCGGGATGTCGCCGAGCGTGAAGGTGCCGAGCGACTGGTTGAAGCTCGCCATCTCGCGCTCACCCTGGAGCACCTTGATCTCCACCGACGGCTGGTTGTCGTCGGCGGTGGTGAACACCTCGGTGCGCTTGGTGGGGATGGTGGTGTTGCGCTCGATGAGCTTGGTCATCACGCCACCCTTGGTCTCGATGCCGAGCGACAAGGGGGTGACGTCGAGGAGCAGCACGTCCTTGACGTCGCCCTTCAGCACGCCGGCCTGCACGGCCGCGCCGACCGCCACGACCTCGTCGGGGTTCACCGTCTTGTTCGGTTCCTTGCCGGTGAGCGACTGCACGAGGTCCTGCACGGCCGGCATGCGGGTGGAACCACCCACGAGGATCACGTGGTGCACCTGGTCCTTGCCGAGGCCGGCGTCCTTGAGCGCGCGCTCGAAGGCGACACGGCACCGCTCGACGAGGTCGGCGGTCATCTCCTGGAACTTCGAGCGCGAGAGCGACTCGTCGAGGTGGAGCGGCCCCTCCGCCGTGGCGGTGATGAAGGGCAGGTTGATCTGGGTCTGCTGGGTCTGGGACAACTCGATCTTGGCCTTCTCAGCGGCCTCCTTCAGGCGCTGCATGGCCATGCGGTCCTGGGAGAGGTCGACGCCGTGGGCGGCCTTGAACTGCTGCACGAGCCAGTCGATGACGCGCTGGTCCCAGTCGTCGCCGCCGAGTTCGGTGTCGCCGTTCGTGCTCTTCACCTCGAAGACGCCGTCGCCGATCTCGAGCACGCTCACGTCGAACGTTCCGCCACCGAGGTCGAACACGAGGATGGTCTCGTCCTGGGACGACTTGTCGAGGCCGTACGCGAGGGCCGCGGCCGTCGGCTCGTTGATGATGCGCAGCACGTTGAGACCGGCGATGGCACCGGCCTCCTTGGTGGCGGTGCGCTGGGCGTCGTTGAAATACGCGGGCACGGTGATGACGGCGTCGGTGACCGTGTCTCCGAGATACGCCTCGGCGTCGCGCTTGAGCTTCATGAGCGTGCGCGCGCTGATCTCCTGCGGGGTGTAGTTCTTGCCGTCGATGTCCTCGGACTTCCAGGCGGTGCCCATGTGCCGCTTGATGGAGCGGAAGGTGCGGTCGGGGTTCGTGATGGCCTGACGCTTGGCCACCTCTCCGACGAGCACCTCGCCGGCCTTCGAGAAGGCGACGATGGAGGGGGTGGTGCGGGCTCCCTCGGAGTTGGGGATGACGACGGGGTCTCCCGCCTCGAGGACGGCCACGACGGAGTTCGTGGTGCCGAGGTCGATGCCGACTGCTTTGGCCATGGGGGTGCCTCCTGTACTGGGGACCGGCGGGGGCCGGTGTGTAGGAGCCACGATAAGGGTGCGTTTTTTGACATTACAACCCTTGTGACAGAAATCTTGATATAACCCTGCTCAACCTTGTGGCGGACGTCTCCGCGAGACGAATGGGCTCTCTCCCGGTCCCCGTTCCTACGATGAGTCCGTGCTCGGCAATCTCGTCCTCCTCCGCCACGGTCAGTCGACATGGAACAAGGAGAACCTCTTCACCGGCTGGCACGACGTGCCCCTCTCGGCCCAGGGCGAGGCCGAGGCCGCCGAGGCCGGCCGGGTGCTCGCCGCGGCCGGGTTCCGTTTCGACGTGGCCCACACCTCGCTCCTCACCCGGGCGGTCATGACCTGCCACCTCGCTCTGGCCGAGATGGGTCAGGTGTGGCTGCCCGTCGAGCGCCATTGGCGCTGGAACGAGCGCCATTACGGGGCTCTCCAGGGCCTCGACAAGGCCCAGACCTCTGCCCGCCACGGCGAGGCCCAAACCAAGGTGTGGCGCCGCAGCTACGACGTACCGCCCCCGCCCGTCGAGGCCGACAGCCCCGAGCACCCGGCCAACGATCCCCGCTACCGCTTCATCGACCGCGCCGACCTGCCCGCCACCGAGTGCCTCAAGGACGTGGTGGCCCGCGTCATGCCGCGTTTCCACGAGGCCGTCGTGCCCCAGCTGCGCGCCGGAATGGACATCCTCGTCGCCGCGCACGGCAACTCGCTGCGGGCCCTCGTCATGGCCCTCGAGGGGATCTCTGAGGCCGACATCGCCGAGCTGAACATCCCCACCGGGGTGCCGCGCGCCTACCGCCTGCGCGACGACCTCTCGGTGGAGTCGGCCGAGTACCTCGGTGACCAGGAGGCGATCCGCGCCGCCATCGAGGGCGTGGCGAACCAAGCCTCGAAGAAGTAGACGACGACCAGGGTCACATGTGACCCATGTTCACGATCGGACGATCGCCCCCGGGCCAATGGGTACACTTGTTCACATGCCATCCACGAAGAACTCGGTCCACCACCTGCGCAAGATCCCGCTGTTCTCCGATTGCTCCACCAAGGAGATCGGTCTCATCATCAAGAACTCCTCCGAGCGCACCGTCAAGCCCGGAACCGTCATCATCGAGCAGGGTCGCGTCGGGCGCGAGGGCTACGTCATCCTCGAGGGCACGGCCACCGTCAAGCGCAACAACAAGCGCGTCGGTTCGGTGGGACCCGGCTCCGTCGTGGGGGAGCTGTCGCTCCTCGACAACGGTCCCCGCACCGCCACCGTGGTGGCGGACAACGAGGTGAAGCTCCTCGTGGTGTCGGACCGGGCGCTGAAGGCGGCCATCGACAACATCCCCACGATCTCGCGCAAGTTGCTCAAGGCCTTGGCCACGCGCGTTCGTGAATTGGACCGTGCCCACTACGGCTGACGCCGAGGCCCATCAGGGCTGACGCCAGGGCCTCCGCGGGGGGCTGTCCACAGGGCCCCGCCCACTAGCGTTTGGGCACCATGAGCACGAACGCCGCCTCCACTCCGGACGCCCCCAAGCGCCTCCGGCCGCACCAGCTCTCCATCGCCATCGGGGTGGGCATCGCCGCCTTCACCGTGGTGTCGGGCATCGTGCCGAACTTCACCGGGTGGAAGTCCACCTCCGAGATCCACCGTGACGTCTTCGGGGGCATCCCGTCGGCCCTCAAGGTGGCCTTCTACACCGTCATTCCCGTGATGCTCGTGTGGGGTTCGTTGCGGTTCGCCGACCGCATGCGCAACTGGGAGCGCGGCGCACCCGACCGGCGCCGCACCACCCCGCGCAATGTCAAGCGTCGGCTCGCCGACTACCGCGCCGGCGTCTACATGCGCACCCTCCTGCGCGACAGCGCCGCGGGTCTCATGCACTCGATGATCTACTTCGGCTTCCTCGTGCTGCTCGGCGTGACGACCGTGCTCGAGATCGATCACCAGTTGCCCGAGTCCCTCAAGTTCCTCCACGGCGGCGTGTACCAGGCCTACGCCATGGTGGGCGATGCCGCGGGCGTGGTGTTCACCGTGGGCGTGCTGTGGGCCATCGTGCGCCGCTACGTGCAGAAGCCCTACCGCATCCGCATCAAGTCGAAGCCCGAGCACGGCGTCATCCTCGGGGTCCTCCTGGCCATCGGCCTGAGCGGCTTCGCCGCGGAGATGTTCCGCATCGCCGCCAGCGCGGCCGGCGGCAAGGACATGGATTTCGAGAAGTGGTCGTTCGTGGGCTGGCCGCTCTCGCGCCTCGTCGACGGATGGTCGCTCGGCGCGCTCGAGAACTGGCACCAGGCGATGTGGATCCTCCACGTGCTCACCTTCGTGGCCTTCCTCGCCCTGCTCCCCATCACCATGCTGCGC
>JBDLRG010000162.1:0-3543 GCA_039800125.1 Actinomycetota bacterium | reverse complement strand
TCGAGCCGTCCGGCGAGGCACTCACGCACCACGTCGAGCATCTCGTCGACACGGGCGGCCTCCTCGACCCATGCGGTGTTCTGCCGACCGAAGACCTCGGTGTCCCGACGGTGCCGGGCCGAGTCGCGTCTCTTCCTGAAACCGTCGAGGATTCCCATGCACCCCACCCTAGGAAAGGGGTGTATCCCGTCACGTGAAGGCGACGGCATCCCCCTCGCGCACCGTTCCACCCTCGAGCACCCGCGCGTACACGCCGAGGTTCTGGTCCAGGTCGGACACGATGTGGCGCAGGATGGCCCGGTCCTCGCCGATCGCACCGGAGACCGGGTGGGTCACCATGACGCATCGCGGACACGGTGCGAGGAACTCGACCGTCGCGTCCCCGATACGGGCCCGCCGGCCGGTCCAGGAAAACTCGGGGTGTCCCGGCTCCTCCCCGGTGTCGATCACGAACGAGGGTCGAAAGCGTCGGTCATCGATGATCGAGTCGGGAAGGGCCGCGCGCAGGGCGGCGAAAGACGATGTCGTCATCACCATGAGGGGCCAGCAGTCGTGGTGGGTGCCGGGCGGAGACTCGAACATCGCGACCTCGGGAGGGAAGACGGAGAAGTCCGGCAGGGGTTCGTGCTCCTCGCGACCGAAGATGCCGCGCAGTTCGGTCATCACGTCGTCGGAGTCGGCGGGACCACGCAGGAAGTGGTCGGTCGATCCGTCGTCGGGGAGGGATTCGAGTCCCACGCGTCGTCCGAGGGCCGCACTGATGCGTTCGTCGACGTCGTCGTCGCGCGTCGATGCGGTCGATCCGTCGGGGAAAGTGACGAGCACGTGCCGGGAACCGTCGTCGAGGTACGACGCGGCGAATCGCATGAGCCCGCCGATTTTCTTGGCACCACGGATGCCACCGCGCTCGTGGTCACGCACCGCCCAATGACGGTCGCCCGCGATGCCGAGAGGACCGACGTCGACGGCGGTCGCGCGTTCCCCGATGAACGACTTGACGGGGTGGCGCCAGATCCGGTCGACGCGCACCGTCGCGCCTAGCTGTAGTACGGGTTGGCGCCCGTGGTGTGGTCGGTGATGTCGCGCACCTTGACCACGCCCGGCACCTTCTCGATGAGCGTCGTCTGCACCCCGTCCATCATCGTCTGCTTGCTCAGCGAGCAACCGTGGCAGCCACCGCCCATCGTGAGATAGGCCACGCCCTCGTCGTCGTGACCGACGTAGGTGACGAACCCGCCGTGGGCGGCGAGGGCGGGATTGACCTCGCCCGAGAGCACCGCCTCGATGGCCGCCGACATCTCGTCGTCGCCCACGAGACCCTCGATGACGGGTGCCGGGGGCTTGTTCGGGTTGCGGATGATGAGGCCCTGACGCTCGGTGAAGTCGAGCGTGGCGCCGCTGATGTGCTCCACCGAGGCGGACGGCACGATGATCTTGAGTCCGTCGATGGTGCGCACCTCGTCGGTGAAGGCGGCCTGGGTGACGATCTCGAAGGAGAGGTCGTAGCGGAACTCCTCACCGGGTGCGGCCATGACCTCGACGCGCAGGCCGAGTCGCTCCTTCTCGGGTTCCTCGTCGCGGAGGGACACCAGACGGGCGTGCGCCTCGGGGGTGATCTCGATGATGGTGTCGGTCGAGGCTGATGCGAAGGGGCTCACGACGGCAAGGCTAGCGACGTCCCCCCGAGGCCCCGCACAGCACGGGCACGGTGCGCACCGCTAGCGTGGGTGGCACGAACGGGGAGCTCGCAGGACGGCGGGCTGAGAGGGTGGATGCCTCCACCGACCCGACACCTGATCTGGGTAATGCCAGCGGAGGGATTTCCATGAGCCACACGCACGCCACGGTCTTCGCGGGCGGTCATCCGCCCCGCAGGGACATCGCCGACCGGCTTCCCGCCGCCACCACCGTCATCGCCGCCGATTCGGGCTGGCACCATGCGGTGGGTGCGGGACTGATGCCGTCCGTGCTCGTGGGCGACCTCGACTCGATCGGCGACGACGGGCTCGCAGCCGCGCGCGCCTCGGGTTGCGAGGTCGTGGGGCATCCCGCCGACAAGGACGCCACCGACGTGGAGTTGGCCCTCTGTCTCGCCCGCGAACGCGGTGCGAGACGCATCGACGTCGTCTCCGGAGGGGGCGACCGCCCGGACCACGTGCTCGCACTCCTGCACGTACTCGCCGCCGACACCTTCTCCGACACCGAGATCGGCGGCTGGCTCGGACACTCCCGCCTCGTCGTGTGTCGCCCAGGTCTCCCGGTGGCGCTGCCCGCCGAGCCGGGGGACACGGTGTCGCTCGTCCCCATCGGTGGAGACGCCACGGTGAGCGCGAGCGGACTGCGCTGGACGCTCGACCGGGCGGTGCTGCAGGCCCATTCCTCCCGCGGGGTGAGCAACATCGCCGGGGTGCAGCCGTGCGTCACCGTGCACTCGGGTCGACTCCTGGCCTTCGTGGACGGAGTCGCGTCGTGAGGCGCCTGCTCGCCCTCGTCGTTGTGGGCACCATGGCCGCGGCATGCACCTCGCCGGGTGACGGCGGCAGCGGTGACGCCACCCCCGACGAGGTGGTGCTCGTCTCCTACGACGCGTTCACACCGGCCGAGGGCGCCTTCGACGAGTTCACACGGGCCACCGGCGCGCGCGTGCGCGTGGTGACCGGAGGCGACTCGGGGACCGTCGTGTCCCGGGCCATCCTCACCGCCGGCAACCCCGAGGGGGACGTGCTGTGGGGTGTCGACGACACGACCCTCGCGCGCGCCGAACGCGCGCGGCTCTTCGACCGCGTCGAGGACGTCGACACGGGGGACGTGTGCGTGAACGTGGACGACGACTGGTACGCACGACGCGGTCTCGTCCCACCGCGCGGGTTCGACGACCTCTTCGATCCCGCCTACCGCGGGCACCTCGTGGTGCAGAATCCCGTCACGTCGGCACCGGGGACCGCGTTCCTGCTCGCGACCATCGCCCGCTACGGCGACGGATGGCGCGAACGGTGGTCGGAACTCGTCGACAACGACGTGCTCGTCGTCAACGACTGGACCGCCGCCTACACGGTCGAGTTCTCCGGCTCTTCCGGCGCGGGCCCGCGCCCCCTCGTGGTCAGCTACGGGTCGAGTCCGCCGGCCGAGGTGGTGTTCGCCACCGAACCCGTCGATGAACCCGGCACCTCGGTCATGGAGGACACGTGCCTGCGCATCACCGAGCGCGCAGGCGTGCTGCGGGGCACCTCGAACCCCCGCCTCGCCGACGCCCTCCTCGACCATCTCCTCTCCCGCACATTCCAGGAGACGATGCCGCTGAGTCTCTTCGTGTTCCCGATCGATCCGTCCACTCCCCTGCCGGACGTGTTCGAGCGGTTCGCGGCGCGGCCAGCCGCGCCGCTCCGTCTCGAACCCACCGTGATCGACGCGAACCTGGAGACCTGGCTCGCGGACTGGCGCGACATCGTCCTGTGATGCTCGTGCGCGCGGCGCGCCTCGTTCCGGCCGTCGCACTCACCGTGTTCGTCGCGTGGCCGCTAGCCACCATGGGGGCGGGACATC
>JBDLRG010000161.1:0-3371 GCA_039800125.1 Actinomycetota bacterium | reverse complement strand
GCGCTTCATCGAGGCGCCGACGCCGTTGGAGGCATCGAGGATCTCGTTGGCGAGGCGCTCGGCCATGGTCCGCTCGCGGCGCTGGCGGGCGTAGCCCACCGCCCAGCGGATGGCCAGGGTGTTGGCACGACGGGGGCGGACCTCGACGGGCACCTGGTAGGTGGCACCACCGACGCGGCGGCTGCGCACCTCGAGCGGGGGCTTGACGTTCTCGACGGCCCGCTTGACCGTGGACAGCGGCTCGGAACCGGTCTTGGTCTCGATGAGCTTCATCGCGTCGTAGACGATCTTCTCGGCCACGCTCTTCTTGCCGTGGAGCATCACCTTGTTGGTGAGCTGCGTCACGACGAGCGAGTGGTAGACGGGATCGGCGATGAGTTCGCGTCGCTGTGCGGGACCCTTGCGCGGCATGGCTTCTCCTTACTTCTCGCGCTTGGCGCCGTAACGGCTGCGCGCCTGCTTGCGGTTCTTGACGCCGGCGGCGTCGAGCGCACCGCGGATGATCTTGTAGCGCACGCCGGGAAGGTCACGGACGCGACCCCCGCGCACGAGGACGATGCTGTGCTCCTGCAGGTTGTGACCCTCGCCCGGGATGTAGGCGGTCACCTCGACACCGCTGGAGAGACGCACGCGCGCCACCTTGCGCAGGGCCGAATTCGGCTTCTTCGGGGTGGTGGTGAAGACACGGGTGCAGACGCCGCGACGCTGGGGCGAACCCTTGAGCGCGGGCGTCTTGGTCTTCGTCGTCTTGCTCGTGCGACCCTGGCGGATCAGCTGCTGGATTGTGGGCACGGGTACACCTCTGTGACTCGATATGGGATGAAACGAGAACGTTTCGGCCTCCCGGACCGGATGGTCCGGGGGCCAAGAGCGTCTCAGGCTATGAGGGCACCCGCCCCGACGGCAACCCGTCGCGGCTCAGGAACCCGTGGATTCTGCGGGACCGTCACCGTCGTCGGCGGGGGCTTCCTCGCCGTGCCATGCGGCATCGGCCTCGGACTCCTCCACGGGGGCTTCCTCGCCGTGCCATGCGGCATCGGCCTCGGGAGCCTCGGTGACGATGCGGGACTGGACCGCATCGATCATCGCGTCCTCGTCGGCAAGGTCGGCCTCGGGCGTGTAAGTGCCCTGGATGCCGGCCAGGTACGCCGCGGGGTCGGCTTCCTCGGTGGAGAAGTACTCCATCGGGACGTAATCCGGGGCGTAGATGTCGAAGCTGCGGTAGGCCTCCATGCCGGTTCCGGCCGGGATGAGCTTGCCGATGATGATGTTCTCCTTGAGGCCGACGAGGCTGTCCGCGCGACCGTCGATGGCCGCCTCGGTGAGCACCCGGGTGGTCTCCTGGAACGACGCGGCCGACAGCCACGAGTCGGTGGCCAGCGACGCCTTGGTGATGCCGAGGATCTCGGGCCGGCCCTCGGCGGGACGCTTGCCCTCCTCCACCGTGGCCTTGTTCCGGTCACGGAACTTCTTGGCGTCGACGCGCTCGCCGGGCAGGAAGCCCGAGTCACCGGGCTCCTGGACGCCGACGCGCCGCGTCATCTGGCGCACGATGAGCTCGATGTGCTTGTCGTGGATGTGCACGCCCTGGTCGCGGTAGACGACCTGGACCTCCTCCACGAGGTACTGCTGCGCCTGGCGGATGCCGAGGATGTCCATGATCTCCTTGGGATCCCACGGACCGTCGGTGACGGGCTCGCCCGCCTCGATGTTCTGGCCGTCGCGGACCTTCGGGCGGCTGCCCGTCGGCAGGACGATGGAGTGCTCCTCGCCCTTGTCGTCCACGACCACAACCGGGATGCCCTTGCCCTCGTCCTCGCCGATACGCACCTTGCCCGACGCGCGGGCCAGGCGGGCCGAACCCTTGGGGGTGCGGGCCTCGAAGAGTTCGACGACGCGGGGCAGACCACCGGCGATGTCCTTGCCGGCGACGCCGCCGGTGTGGAAGGTCCGCATGGTCAGCTGCGTGCCGGGCTCACCGATCGACTGTGCGGCGATGACGCCCACGGCCTCACCGAGCTCGATCTGCTTGCCGGTGGCCAGCGAACGGCCGTAGCACAGCGCGCACACGCCCTGATCGGCGTCGCAGGTGAGCACCGAGCGCACCTGGACGCGGTCGACGCCCTTGTCGTCACGCAATGCCGCCATCTCCTCGTCGCCCACGATCGTGTTGCGGGGCAGCACGCGACCGTCGGACAGGGTGACGTCGACGAGCAGCGCGCGGCCGAACAACTTCGTGCCGAGGTAGGAGCGGAAGTCGCTCGAATCCGGACGGACGTTCTCCACCCAGACGCCGAGACGGGTCTCGCAATCCTCGATGCGCACGATGAGCTCCTGGGCGACGTCGACGAGACGACGCGTGAGGTACCCCGAGTCCGCCGTCCTCAGCGCCGTGTCGACGAGACCCTTTCGGGCACCCGGCGTGGCGATGAAGTACTCGAGCGTCTCGAGACCCTCGCGGAAGTTGCTCTTGATCGGACGGGGAATGGTGTCGCCACGGGGGTTGTTCACGAGCCCGCGCATGCCGGCGATCTGGTTCATCTGGGTCATGTTCCCGCGCGCGCCGGAACCGACCATCATGTCGATCGGGTTGAAGCGGTCGGCCTTGAACTCGGCGATCATGGCCTCGCGGACCCGGGCCGTGGCCTCGGTCCACATCGACACCTCCTGCTGGCGGCGCTCACCGTCGGTGATGATGCCGCGACGGAACTGCGTCTCGATGCGCTCGGCCTGCTTCTCGAACTCCTCGAGGATGTCGCGCTTCTTGGCCGGGGTGCGCACGTCCTCGATCGACACCGTCAGGCCCGACTGCGACGCATAGCGGTAGCAGATGGCCTTGAGGGCGTCGAGGGTCCGGGCGATCACGGCCTTGTCGTAGTGGTCCGACAGGCGCTCCACGATGGTGCTCATCTCGCCCTTCTTCACCGGGGCGGTGATGTGGCCGAAACGGGCCGGGTAGTCCTCCGGCAGGGTCTCCTCGAAGAGGAGACGGCCGGCGGTCGTCTCGAACGAGGTGCGGGTGCCGTCGGCCCCGCGCTCGTGCATGCGGATGAGGCTCTGCAGGGCGATGGATCCCTCGTCGAGGGCCCTCAGCGCCTCCCAGCGCGACCCGAACGAGCGACCCGCACCGCGTCCGTTCTCCACCGACTCGGTCAGCCAGAAGCCGCCGATGATGAGGTCCTGTGACGGGGTGACGATCGGCTGGCCCGACGCCGGCGACAGGATGTTGTTCGCCGACAGCATGAGCACCCGCGCCTCGGCCTGGGCCTCGGTGGACAGGGGCACGTGCACGGCCATCTGGTCGCCGTCGAAGTCGGCGTTGAACGCGGTGCACACGAGCGGATGGATCTGGATGGCCTTGCCCTCCACGA
>JBDLRG010000160.1:0-6378 GCA_039800125.1 Actinomycetota bacterium | reverse complement strand
CGAACCCGGGAGGCAAGGCCTCGCCGAGGGTCCACACCTCGTGATCGACCGCAAGGAACTCATCCACCACGGCGGGGTCCATCTCGAAGACGAGCACCTCGACGGGCAGTCGCTCGCTGCGGGTGTAGCTCCACGAACCCATCATCCTGATTATGTCCCCATCGGTCCGCACGTCCCGCCGTCGTCAGGACAGGAGAACCAGCGCCGCGACCACGGCGGCCGCGATCGACACGATGAGAGAGGCGCCGGCGGCGGCGTCCTTGGCCCAGGCGATTCCCGGGTGCCGATCGGGATGCACGGCGTCGGCCAGTGCTTCCACAGCGGTGTTCATCGCCTCCATGGCCAGGACCACCCCGATGCAGACCACGATCAGGGACCATTCGACGCGGTCCAGTCCCCGGAGGAACCCGACGACCACGGCGGCGACCGCGCACAGGACCATGACACGGAAGTTGCGGCCGCGGGCGGTGAGGGCCACTCCCCTGCCGGCGAAGACGAAGCTCCGCACGAACGCAGGGACATGCTTCACGTCTTCAAGAGTACGTCCACCGCGGGGCACAATGGCGCGGTGAGCGACCTCGTGCTGGCCACCTTCAACATCCGCAACAGTCGCGGCATGGACGGTCGCCACCTCTGGCCCCTACGACGCCGCTCCACGCTGCGCACCATCCGTGCGCTCGGCGCCGACGTGGTGTGCCTCCAGGAGGTGCGTCGCGGACAACTGGTGTGGCTGCGGCGACGCCTGCGGGGCCATGCGTGGATCGCCGTCGGTCGCGATGACGGTCGGCGCCGGGGCGAGCACATGGTTCTCGCCGTCCGTCGCGGAGTGGCCGAGACGCTCGGCCACGAGGCGCGCTGGTTCACGGACACTCCTCTCGAGCCGAGTCGACACCCCGAAGCCCAGTTCAACCGCTTCGCGCTCGGCGTCCGATTGCTCGTCGGGGAACGCGCCGTCACCATCGTCACGACGCATCTCGACGAGAAGTCGGCCGCCGCCCGTGCCGATGCGCTGACGCGCCTTGCGGCCTGGTATCCCCGCGACACCGTGATCGCGGGCGACTTCAACTGCACGATCGACGACCCCGCACTCGAGGCACTGTTCGCCGCGGGCTGGACGGACGCACTCTCTCATCTGCCCGCGGGTGGCCCGGGCGTGGCGACGCATCACTACTTCACGGGAACCACGGACGAGACCCGGATCGACCACATTCTCGCGGCTCCGGGCATCGAGGTCGGCGACGGGCTCATCGTGCACGACCGGCCCCGTGGGCGACTGGCGAGCGACCACTGGCCCGTCGTGTGCCGGGTGCGCACCGGCTGACGGCGCCGTGACGACCCGACGGCGCCTGCGTCATCAGGGGGCAGGAGCACCAAAGAGGAGGCGGGACACGGCATCGAGGGTCACCGCATCCCATGCCGCGGCGTCGAGCGTGTCGTCGATCTCGACGAGGTGACGGCCGTTGAGCACACCCCACCACCAATAGGCAGTGGCCTGTGGGCCATGCCGCAGGTTGCTCCAACCGCGCTTGACGCCGATCTCGAGTGCCCGCGCGAGGAGAATCATCTCCTCACGGTTCACCGCGACGACCGCCGCCTGCAGGGTGGGACGTGTCACCGCCGATCCGATGACGCTGGCACGGACGGCGCGACGGCGGATTCCCTCGGGGTCGCTGAAGGACACGACCGTGGACTCGATGATGCGGCGGTACTCCTCTGGAGTCGCGGCGTCCACGACTGCGTCGTGAAACTCCCTCAGTCCGTGGAGGAGCGACCGTCGGTACATCTCGGCGTATGCGGCGGTGACGAGGCCGTCGCGGTCCCCGAAGAAGTGGTAGAGCGAGGGCTTGGTGACGCCCACCTGCTCGGTGACCACGTCGACCCGGACGGCCGCCTCGCCACCCGCCTCGATGATTCCGATGGCTGCGTCGATGAGTCGGTCGCGGGTCGAGGTCCTGTCGGTCATTGCCCCTCCAGATTACCTGCGCACGACAATCAACTAAGAGTTTTCACCAGCGGGTCTCTCGCAAACACCTGGTGAATCTCAGTACTGTCGGATCTGCGCGCCATCTGGGCGCTCGACCAAAGAGGATTCGCCATGCGCTCACTGCACCTTCATCCGGGACTCCGGACCATCGTCGCCACGACATTGGTCGCTGCTTCAGCCGTCTCGTTCGGCAGTGGTTCAGCCTCGGCGGGCGGTGTGCTGCTTTCCTGTGAGCCAGCCATCACCGACCTCGGGGAGGACACGATCGCCGTATTCACCGAGACAACGACCTGCTCGTGGCGGCTCCCCGACGACGCCGAGTCGGTGTCGTTTCTCCTCGTTGGCGGTGGGGGTAGCGGCGGCCTCAGCAGCGAAAACAGCGTGGGCGGAGGCGGAGGTGGAGGCGTGGTGCACGGCACGAACCAGTCCTTCGCCCAGGATCTCGTCATCACGATCGGCGAGGGTGGCGCCATCACCGAGGCATGCGCGCCCTTTGCCGCCGCCGACGGTGGCTTCTCGAGCATCTACGTCGCCTCCGACACTCCCACGACGCTGACCGCCTTCGGTGGCGGCCACGGTGCGGGATGTGGCGAGAACGGTCAGGCCACCGAGGGCGGATCCGGTGGCGGTGGCCATGGTGCCTGGGTGAGCCTGGGAGGCGGTGGCACCGGTGGCGACATCGACGGCCCCGCGTCGGGCTCCATCTCGTTCCTCGGTTCGTCGGGCGGTGGCGGCCACAGCGGTGGCGACGTCGAGGCGGGCGGCGGTGGCGGTGGTGCGACCGAGGTCGGGGAATCAGGTTCTGTGAACGGCGGCGGCGACGGCGGCGAGGGATTCACGTCCGACATCACCGGCACGGCAATCGTCTACGGATCGGGCGGTGGCGGCTCGAGCACGGTCGGCCCAGGGGCCGGCGGAACCAATGCCGGCAACGCGTTCGGACTCTCACCCAATGTCGACCTGCTGTCCCCCTACAACGGCGTGGACGGCACCGGCGGTGGTGGTGGCGGTGTCGCCAACGACACGCCCGGCCGCGGTGGCTCGGGCATCCTGGTCCTGCGGTGGAGTGGTCCCGAACTGCCTGGGACGGGCACGGCGTCCACGCTCGTGGGTACCGTCGCGGCCCTCATGGTTCTGGCCGGACTCGCTGTCACGATTGCCAGGCGGCCACGCCGGGCGATGCGCTGACAGCCGCAGCGATCAGCGCCGGCGGATGACGCCGTCGGCGACGGCCGCGGCCGCCACGGCGGGCGCCACGCGGGCCACCACGGACCGGTCAAAGACCGACGGCACGACGAACCCGGGCGCGAGCTCTGCATCCGTCACCGATTCGGCGATGGCGACGGCAGCGGCGAGTTTCATTCCCTCGGTGATGTCGGTGGCGTCAGCATCCAGGGCACCGCGGAAGATGCCGGGGAACGCGAGCACGTTGTTGATCTGGTTCGGGTAGTCGCTGCGACCGGTGGCCATGACGGCGGCGAGCCCGTCGGTCTGCTCGGGCCGGATCTCGGGGTTCGGGTTGGCCATGGCGAAGACGATCGGGTCCTTGGCCATCGTGCGCACATCGGCCGCGGTGATGAGGTCGGGACCGCTCACCCCGACGAACACGTCCGAGCCGCGCATGACGTCGGCGATGGTGCCCATGCGGCGCTCCCGGTTCGTGTTCTGGGCGAACCACTCCTTCGCCGGGTTGAGTCCGTCGCGTCCGGTGTAGATGGCGCCCGTGCGGTCGCACCCGATGATCTCGCCGATTCCGGCGTTGAGGAGGATCTTGCCGATCGCCACACCCGCGGCACCGACGCCGGCGATGACGACCGTGAGGTCCTCCATCTTCTTGCCGGTGATCTTCAGCGAGTTCCACAGGGCGGCCAAGGTGACCACCGCCGTTCCGTGCTGGTCGTCGTGGAAGACGGGGATGTCGAGGCTGGCTCGCAGCCGCTCCTCGATCTCAAAGCACTCCGGGGCGGCGATGTCCTCGAGGTTGATACCCCCGAACGTGGGTGCGAGACGCTGGACGAAGTCGACGACCTCGTCGACGGTGCGGGCGTTGATGCAGATGGGGAAGCCATCCACGCCACCGAACTCCTTGAACAGGAGGGCCTTGCCCTCCATGACGGGCATCGCCGCCTCCGGGCCGATGTCGCCGAGACCGAGCACCGCCGTTCCGTTGGAGACGATGGCGACGGTGTTCTTGCGGATGGTGAAGTCGTGGGAGAGGGTCGGGTTCTTCTCGATGGCGGTGCACACCCGGGCCACGCCGGGTGTGTAGGCCATGGAGAGGTCGTCGCGGTCGTTCACCGGCGCCGACGTGAGCATGTGGATCTTGCCGGACTCGTGCATGCGGAACGTGCGGTCCCACCAGTCGAGCAGAGTGACGTTCTTGAGGCCCTTGACGGCCTCCACCACCTTGAGCTGGTGCTCCTCGTCGCGGCAGTGCACCACGAGGCTGCGCCGTAGCACCGAACCGCGCACGTCGAACCCGTCGAGCGCCCCGATGTTGCCTCCGGCTGCTCCAATGGCCGTGCACAGGGCGCCGAGCGCCCCCGGTACGTTGTCGAGTTGGCAGTCGAGGGCGATCGAATAGGCGGCGTTCGGGAGATTGGCCATAAGGGTTCCGAGGCTACGCACCGTGGAGGGTGCTGTCACCCTCGATTACCGACCTCTCCGGGACTTGAGGCCCACCCTCGGTGAGCCGCATGCCTCTCAGGGCTCGAGAACCACCCAGCCGCGGGATTGCAGTTCGGCCGCAAGGACCTCACTGGCGACCCCCTCGAGCGAGGGGGCCTTCACCGTGGTCTTCGGGCGACGAGGTGCGATCGGTGGCGCAACGACCTCGGAAGGCTCCTGACGGGCCGAGGTCGACGATCCCTCCTCGGCCTCGGCCAGGAGTCGGTTGATGTAGAGGTCGGCCTCGTCCCGGGTGAACTTCCCGGCGGCCTGGCGTTGGGTGAACTGCAGTGGGCCGCGGGCGTCCCGGAAGTCGGCGTGGCCGGCCGCCACGACGAGGTCGAGGAGTTCCTTCATCTGCTTGGCGGTCGCGGGAGGACCGGAGGGTTGACCGAAAGCCATGTTTTCACCGTATCTGCGGGGTCTGACGGGATCCGGGACCCCGGTACCCCATGGGCTACCTACCAGACGGTAGGGTCCGGACATGAGCATCGACTCCACACCCGAGACCGAACCCGTTCTTTCGCTCAACACCGTGCGCGAATGCATCCCGGACGAGTGTTACGAGCGCCCCACCGGACGTGCCGTGCGGGCGCTCACCCGAGGGGTCCTTGTCTACGGGATCACCATCGGCGCTCTCGCCGTCGTCGACGCGTGGTGGGCCGTGGCACTGCTGTGGCTGGCCGCAGGGCTCGCCGTCTCCGGTCTGTTCGTCCTCGGACACGACGCCTCCCACGGTGCGCTGCTGCCCTCGCCTCGGGCCAATCGCATCGTCGCCCGCTGGTGCATGCTGCCGAGCCTCCACGTGGAGTCGGCATGGGACCTCGGCCACAACCGCATCCATCACGGCTACACCACCCGTCAGGGATTCGACTTCGTCTGGCACCCCGCAACCCCGGAGGAGTACCGGGCCATGGGGCGTGTGACGCGTCTGCGCCACCGCATCGAGTGGTCGTGGATCGGATCCGGCCTCTACTTCGGGCGAACCGTGTGGTGGGAGAAGATGTGGCGCTTCACACCGGAGGGCAAGCGCCGCGACGTCATCCTGCGCGACAAGTGGATGGTGGGTCTCGCCGCCGGTGTCGTCATCGCCGGCCTCGCCGTGTTCGGGTACTTCTCGGGCGGGATCGTGACCGCTCTGTGGCTGCCCGTGAAGCTCGTCGTCGTCCCGTTCCTCCTCTTCATCCAGATCATCGGCTGGACCGTGTACGTGCACCACGTCGCGCCCGAGATCCGCTGGTGGCCGCGACGCGAGTGGAGCCAGTACAAGGGCCAGATGGAGTCGACCACGGTTCTCGAGACCCCGCGCCTCATCAACTGGCTGTGGTTCCACAACATCTTCGTCCATGTCCCCCACCACGTGGATGTGCGCATCCCGTTCCACCAGTTGCCGCGCGCCGCAGCCGCCATCGAGGTCGCCTACCCCGAGACGGTCCGGCGCTCGCGCCTCTCCCCGTGGGAGTACCTGCACGCCGCCCGCACCTGCAAGCTCTATGACTTCGAGCGCGGCACCTGGCTCCCCTACGCCGTGGCCAGCGCCAGCTGAATCTGGACAATATGCAAAGTTTGGAGTGAGTCCAAACTCCGCTAGCGTCATCGGCGTGATGACCGACCCCACGAGCATCCTGCGGGACCATGGCCTCCACGTCACCGCGCAACGCGCCGCCGTCCTGCGTGCCGTGTCCCGACACCCCCACGCCACCGCCGACACCGTCGCCGATGCCGCC
>JBDLRG010000159.1:0-3763 GCA_039800125.1 Actinomycetota bacterium | reverse complement strand
GTTCGGGCCGGCAGCCCCGGTCACGGCATCACGTGAGAGGAGGTCGACAACGAGCAGTTCCATCGACACGGCGGTGCGCAGCAGCACCACGTCGTCGACGGACACCGTCTCGAGACCCTCGGGCTCGGGTGCGTTGCCGATGCGGGCGATACCACCGCCGGTCGAGCCGCCGCCACACGCGGCGAGCAGGCCGCCGCCCACGGCGAGCATGCCGCCGCGACGGAGGAGGGAACGGCGCGAGAGGGTGGAGGTGGTGTCGATGGGGGTCGGGGTGTCCATGTCGTGCTCCTGTCCTGTGGTGTTCATCGCGAGGCCTCAACGGCACCGGTACCCGACACCATCTCGAGCGCGGCGCCATGGCGGGATTCGACCGAGGCGATCGAGGCGAGGAGCGCCGCCGAACGCACGCCGCGGAGTCCGCTGATGAGCGACAGGTGGGTGGCGGCGGCCTGGTTCTCGAGCGCGGCGAGGGTCCGGGCGACGGCGACGAACGCTCCCGCGGTGTCGGCGAGCGGTGTGTCGTCCGGGCGCGCGGCGTCGGGTCCGAGCACGCCGGCGATGGCCTGGGCGTAGGCGACGTGATGGTCGCGCAACAGGGCGACCGCCTCGCGATCCGTGCCGGAGGCGAGACCGGCGGCCGCGGCAGCGCATGTCGCGGCGAGCCGCGTCTCGAGGCGCATCGCCGTGTTGAGGGTGTCGGTATCGGCCGGATCGCGCAGGGGGGGCTCGTCCGCCGCATCGGCGATGCGGGGCAGCGTCACGGCGGCGATCCCTCCGCCGACGAGCGCAGCGAGAAGGCGTCGCCGTGAGGTGCCGTCAGCGTCGGGGGAGGTGTCGAGGGTGTCGTTCATGTGCTGTGTCCTCGGTTCGGTCGGGGGAATCGGTGCGGGGCTCGCGCCTTGGCCCTCACACACTAGAAGTCGAGTGCGGAGAGCTCCGGTATCCAACCCCGTGCCCGGACGACGGCCTCGGACCATCGTTCCCGGGAGACCCCGGGTTCGCCCGCAGGTTCGACGACCCGTCCGTCGGCGGCGAGTTCCGCGGTGTCGACGAGATCGGGCCACTGGCCCACCTCGCAGCCGGCGAGGAAGCCGGCCCCCCGCACCGTCGCCTCGGTGACCGACGACACGCGAACGGGTCGACCGGCCGCCGCCGCGAGCGCGTCGACGAAGACGCGATTGCGGCTCATGCCGCCGTCGATGCGCAGTTCGGGGATGGACAGACCCGCATCCGCCTCGGCGGCCTCGACGAGGTCGGCCCCGCGATGGGCGACTCCCTCGAGGACGGCACGCACCAGATGGGCCCGCGTGGTTCCCCGGGTCGCCCCAAGAAGGGTTCCCCGCGCCCCGTGATCCCAGTGCGGGGTGCCGAGGCCCGCGAGGGCCGGGACCCACACCAGTCCGCCGGAGTCGGCCACGGATGCGGCGATCTCGGCGGTGTCGTGCGGGGTGGGGGCGAGGCCCATGTCGTGCACGAGCCACTCGACGTTCGCGCCCGCCGCGAGCATGATGGCTTCGATTCCCCAGTGCACGGCTCCGCGGCGCGACCAAGCCACGATCGGGAAGGTCCCGTGCGTCGACCTGCTCGCCGAGGTCGGGGCCGTGCCGGTGAACGTGTCGAGCATCCCGCCGGTGCCGAAGGTGATCTTGGTGCGGCCGGCGGTGATGCAGCCCTGACCGACGAGCGAGGACTGCTGGTCGCCCACGAGAGCCGTGACCGGAGGCGAGCCGGGCAGTGCGACGGCGTCGCCGATCCATCCCGCCGAATCGACGATGCGGGGGAGTTGATGCAGGTGCAGCCCGAGTGCCGCGACGAGGTCGGCGTTCCAACCGGAGGCGTCGGGGAGCATGAGGCCGGTGACCGCGGCGTTCGTGTGGTCGGTGACGTGGGCGGAACCGCCGGTGAGGCACCAGGCGATCCAGGAGTCGACCGTGCCGATGCGGATGTCCGGGTCCGCACGGGCGGCCCCGTCGGGAACGTGCGTCGCCAACAACCAGGCGGCCTTCGTGGCCGACTGATTGGGCGCGAGTGCGGTGCCCCATCGTTCCCGCGAGCCGATGCAATCGCCGATCGTGCGCAGGTCCTGCCAACCGAGCGCCGGGCCGAGCGGCCGTCCGGTGGAGGCGCGCCATGCCACGGTCGAGGCGCGTTGTGCGGCGATGCCGACGGCGTCGACGGGTCCGGACGCGATCGCGCGCTGAGCAACGGTGAGAACGGTGTCACGCATGACCTCGGCATCGAACTCGACGAGCCCCCCTGCAGGTGAGTCGGGGGGACATGCCTCGTGGTGGAGGTCCGAGAGGGATCCGTCGTCGCCGATCACGGCCGCGCGCAGGCCGGTCGTGCCCACGTCGATGACGAGCGTCCTCACAATCCTAGCTTCCCCGGGTTGAGGATGCCGCGGGGATCGAGGGCGGACTTCACGCGACGGAGCACGTCCATGGTCGAGCCCATGGCCGTGTCCATGAAGCGGGCGCGACTGAGGCCGACTCCGTGGTGGTGGGACAGATTGGCGCCGGCCGCCAGTGCCGCGTGCTGACCAGCGGTCCACATGTCGTGGTAGGTGGCATCGAATACGTCCTCCGGTGGCGAGGCGGCGAAGGTGAAGTAGAGGCATGCCCCGTCGATGTAGCTGTGGGAGAGGTGGCACGTCGCCGCGCGAGCGTGGGGAACGGCGAGCAACGCCGCTTCCACCGCTTCCACGATGCCCTCGAGACGCGCCCACGGGGCGGCCACTTCCATGGTGTCGACGACGAAGCCGCGTCGGGTGAGGGCCTGCAGACCGCTCGTGTCGTTGCGGTGACCGAGCCACTTCTCGACGAGACCGACGTCGGCCGCCCGGGCGCCGAGTGCGGCACAGGTCTCGGCCGTCACGGCCATCACCGCGTCGACGAGGGGTGCCGGACCCTCGTCGAGGACGAGGAGCATCGCGCGGGTGCCGTCACCACCGTGGGACCGCTTCGTCTCGGCGCCGTCGTAGAGGCGCAGCACCGCCGGGGTCGCGCCCGCGCGGATGATGCGTCGACAGGCTTCGATGCCGTCGGCGAAGGTGTCGAACTCGTAGGCGGCCCGTCGTTCGTGCTCGGGGCGCGGATGGGCGCGCAGCCACACCCGGGTCACGACCGCGAGGGTCCCCTCGCTTCCCACGAGAAGCTGCGTGAGGTCGGGGCCGGTGGCGCCGGCGGGGGCGCCACCGGTGCGCACGACGCTTCCGTCGGCGAGCACCGCTTCCAGAGCGTGCACCATGTCCTCGATCTTCCCGTAGCGGGTCGAATACTGACCCGCACCGCGACAGGCCACCCAGCCACCGACGGTCGAGATGTCGAAGGACTGCGGGTAGTGACCGACGGTGACGCCGTGTCCGGCGAGCTCGTCCTCGAGGTCGGGTCCGTAGGTCCCGGGCAGCACCTCGACGATTCCCGACACGACGTCCACATTGAGCACACCCTGCATGGCGGCGGTGCTGAGCACGATGCCGCCGTGCACGGGAACCGCGGCACCGCACACCCCGCTGCGGCCCCCGGAGGTGGTGACGGGGATGCCGCGCTCGTTGCACCATGCGAGGAGGGCCGACACCTCGGCGGTGTCGCGCGGCGTGCACACCGCCTCGGCCCGGCGGGGCAGACGATTGGCGAGGGACCATCGCATGGCCAGAGGCCACCAGTCGCGGGAATGCTCCGCGCGCAGCTCCGGGGCGAGATCGGTGGGACAGAGCGCCGACAGTTCCGCAGCCTCCTCGGCGGTGACGGCGCGGAATTCGCCG
>JBDLRG010000158.1:0-6576 GCA_039800125.1 Actinomycetota bacterium | reverse complement strand
CGCGCAGGGCGGGCAACCATCGCCGGGCCTCGTCGGCGTCGAGGAAGTCCCGGGTGTCGAGGTGACCCCCGGTCACGATGAGGAAGGCCCGACCCGGATCGCCGTTCCAGGCACGCACCCTGACCCGCACGTCGCCGGCGAAGAGTTCGCCGTCCCGGGGCAGGAGACGCCTCCGGAGTTCGGAGCGACCCTGGACCTTCATCCGGGGAACGGTAGTGCCGCACCGCGGCGGCCGCCCGGGGCGGACACGGAGAAGCACCGTTGCGCCTAGCCTGTGCGAGCCGTAGCCGGACCACTTCGGCACGCGACGCTCCGTCATGATTCCGCCCCGCTTCGCTTCCGTCATCGAAGAGATGGCTCCTCTCGCCGCCCGCTTCGCCGCCGCCGGGCACCGTCTGTACCTCGTGGGCGGCCCCGTGAGGGACCTGCTGCTCGCGGGAACCGATCCGTCGGTCATGGACCTCGATGCCACGACGACCGCGACTCCCGCCGAGACCAAACGGATCGTCGAGGGGTTCGCCGACGCCGTGTGGACCCAGGGTGAGCGCTTCGGCACCATCGGGCTGCGCGCGGGGGGCCGCACGTACGAGATCACCACGCACCGGGGCGAGGCCTACTCACCCGACTCGCGCAAGCCCGACGTGGTGTTCGCCTCCGACATCGAGACCGACCTCTCCCGGCGCGATTTCACCATCAATGCGATGGCTCTCGAACTCACCTCGGACTCTCCCGCATTGGTCGACCCCTACGGCGGGGCCTCCGACCTCGTGTCCCGCGTGCTGCGCACGCCACTGTCGGCCGAGGAGTCCTTCACCGACGACCCGTTGCGCATGCTGCGGGCCGCCCGCTTCATCTCGCAGTTGGAGGTGGCGCCCGATCCGTCGGTGACCGCCGCGGTGTCGGCGATGGCGGACCGCATCTCCATCGTGTCCGCCGAGCGCATCCGCGCCGAGTTCGACAAGCTCATGGTGACGAAGCGGCCGTCGTTGGGCCTGTGGTTCCTCATCGACACCGGCCTCGTGGACCACTTCCTCCCCGAGCTGCCGCTCATGCGCCTCGAGCAGGATCCCATCCACCGCCACAAGGACGTGCTCACCCACACGCTCGCGGTGGTGGAGAACGTGCAGCAGGAGCTGCGCGAGGACTTCGACTTCCGCATCACCCGTCTCGCCGCCCTGTTCCACGACATCGGCAAGCCGCGCACCCGCAGCGTGAAGGAGGGCAAGGGCGTCACCTTCCACCATCACGAGGCCGTCGGCGCCCGCATGACGCGCGAGCGGATGAAGGCCATGAAGTACCCCTCCGACGACGTCGCCGCGGTCACCGACCTCGTGGCCAAGAGCGGCAGGTTCCACACGTACCAGATGGGATGGTCGGACAGTGCGGTGCGCCGTTACGTGAGGGACGCGGGCGGGTACCTGCCCGAGCTCGTCGTGCTCACGCGCTGCGACTGCACGACGCGCAACGAGAAGAAGGCGCGCATCCTCTCCCGCCGCATGGACGAGATGGAGGAGAGGATCGCCGAGTTGTCGGCCCGCGAGGAACTCGCCGCGCTGCGGCCCGAGATCGACGGTGCGCACGTGATGGAACTGCTGGGGGTGCCGGCCGGTCCCGCCGTCGGCGCCGCGCTCGAGTTCCTCATGGATCTGCGACTCGAGGAGGGCCTCCTCGGGCAGGATGCAGCCGAAGCGCGGCTCGTCGCATGGTGGGAGGAGAACCGTGACGCGGCCTCGCAGCTCCGCCGCACCCGACGCCGCTGATCGAACCGTTCAGGAGCCGAGCTTGTTGGCGCGGATGACGAGCACCACCGGGGCCACCGCGTGCGGGGCATTGCGCGGGGGCAGCTCGTGCACCACCTCGATGGAGAAGTTGGCGCGCTGCAGGCCCATGGCGATCTCACCGATCGTCGGGGTCGTCGAGCCGTAGCGACGCCTGGCGGTGGGGTCGGCTCCGTCGAAGACCGCCGACATCGGGTGCACCAGTGCCAGGACGAATCCCGCCTCGGGCTTGAGCACCCGGTGCACCTGGCGGAAGATGCGGGCGAAGTCGGTGTCGTAGCCGATCTGATGTATGCAGAGGGCGAGGTCGAGCGACCCGGTCGTGATGAAGCCGAGGTCGGCGATCTCGGCGTGGTGGAACTCGACGACCACCCCGAGGTTGGCGGCCGCCTGCCGTCCGCGTTGGATGGCCTCGAGCGAGGGGTCCACCGCGATGGCGCGCGCCGCACCGCGACCGACCATGGAGATGCAGTGGGGAACCGGGCCGTGGAGACCCAGTTCGAGCACTCGCTTGCCACGCACGTCGCCGCACACGCGCAGTTCGTCGTCGTCGGCGACGTTCGGACCGAACGAGACCGCTCGGCCCGCACCCTCGATCCCTCGGCCCACCGCCATCGTCGAATCCTATGACTATCGTGGGGCGGCATGGGTTTCTCGGCGAACATGTTGCGCGGGGGAGCCGGTGAGATCGACCACCGGCTCGCGCGTCGTGCCCTCATCAACGAGGTGAAGCGGGGGAGGGTGTCGCGCGACTCGGTCTGCGATGCGCATCCCGAACTGATCCGCGCGGCGCGCAACATCGGCGAGCAGACCGACACTCCGTGTCCGGTGTGCGAGAAGGTCAACGTCGCCCTCGTCACGTACGTGTTCGGTCGGGGCCTTCCCGCCCACGGCAAGTGCGTGACGGAACGCTCCGACGTGGAGAAGATCCAGCGCACGGGACACGACCACGTGGCCTACGTGGTGGAGGCCTGTCCGGAGTGTCGCTGGCACCATCTGCTCCGGGTGCTCCCCGTGCCCGCCAAGGGTCGGCCCCGCAGCGTGGCTCGCTGACCCTGATTCCCGGCCGGGGTTTCTCCCGTCCACATGGGCGCCCCGGGGATCCCCTGTGGAGCCCGCGCACCGTGCGGGTACGCTCCCCGAGTCATATTCGCCCTGCCCCTCCGGGGGCTCCGGACCCCGGTCCGGATCCGAAGGGAGGTCACACGCAATGCGTGCCTACGAACTCATGGTCATCCTCAGCGGCTCACTCGACGAGAACGCCGCGCACTCCTGGCTCAAGACCATCGCCAACTCCGTCACTTCCGCCGGCGGCACCGTGCACGGCAATCCCGAATGGTGGGGTCGCCGCAAGCTGGCCTATCCCATCAAGAAGCTCGAGGACGGCTACTACGCCGTCTTCAACCTGCTCGCCCCCGCGGGCGCCATGGACGAGGTCGAGCGCGGTTTCCGCATCTCCGATGACGTCCTGCGCCACAAGCTCATGCGTCTTCCCGAGGAAGAGGCGGCACGTCGCGGCATGGCCGTGACGGCCTGACGGATCGATAGAGCCACAGGCTCCTGTCACACTCACGTCGTCCAGCGACTCGAAGAAGGATCAACAGAACATGGCCGATAACACCGTCACCCTCGTGGGCAACCTCACCCGCGACCCCGAACTGCGCTTCACCACCGGTGG
Organism: Actinomycetota bacterium; assembly: GCA_039800125.1. Classification (GTDB taxonomy): domain Bacteria; phylum Actinomycetota; class Acidimicrobiia; order Acidimicrobiales; family Ilumatobacteraceae; genus UBA2093. Next base: position 3,120 of record JBDLRG010000158.1, on the reverse strand, counting down.
GCGCGGGGTCGCTTCGTTCGGACTCGCCGTGAATCGCCGCTATCAGGTGAACGGCGAATGGCAGGACCAGACCTCCTATTTCAACATCGTGGCTTGGGGGCAGCTCGGAGAGAACGCCTCGGCCACCCTCACCAAGGGCATGCGCGTGGTGGTCACCGGACGCCTCGAGCAGCGCGAGTACACCACCCGCGAGGGTGACAAGCGCCAGGCCATCGAGATCAATGCCGACGAGGTCGGACCCAGCCTGCGTTGGGCGACAGCGTCGGTGGAGCGCAACCCCCGCGGGGAGGGCGGCGGCCAGGGCGGTGGCAGCTACGGCGGCGGCAATCGCGGTGGCAGCTACGGCGGCGGCCAGTCCCAGGGCGGCGGCGACACCCTGCCGCCCGACGAAGAACCCTTCTGAACAACGAACACCCGGATAGTCGAGGACAACACCCATGACCAGCAAGAAGAACAAGGCGCGGGCGGCGCGAGAGAGCACCCGCAAGTTCAAGAAGAAGGCCAACCCGCTCAACGCGGAGAAGGTCGTGTACATCGACTACAAGGACGTCACGCTCCTGCAGAGGTTCATGTCGGACCGCTCCAAGATCCGCGGGCGCCGCATGAGCGGCACCGACGTGCAGCAGCAGCGTGACATCGCCAACGCGATCAAGAACGCCCGAGAGATGGCCCTGCTCCCGTACACCAAGCGCGTCACCAGCACCCGCGCGCCGCGCGCCGAGCGCCGCGAGGACGACAGCACGCTCGAGATGCCCGACCAGCCCATCGAGGCCCGGTCGGTCGACGTGTCCGATGCCGTGGAGGCTCCCGTCGAATCCGTGGCCCCCGAGGTCGTCGACGAGGGTGCGGAGGTGTCGTCGTGAAGGTGATTCTCCGCGAGGACATCGCCGGCGTCGGACGTCGCGGTGACATCGTCACCGTGGCTGACGGTCACGCCCGCAACTTCCTGTTGCCCAAGGGCAAGGCCATCGTGGCCACCGACGGCGCAGTGCATCAGGCCGAGGCCATGCGCCGTGCCCGTGACCTGCGCGAGGCGAGCGACCGGGCCGCCGCCCAGACCGTGGCCGAGGCGCTGGGAGCCAAGACCTTCACGGTCAAGGCCAAGGCCGGCAACGAGGGCCGCTTGTTCGGTTCGGTGACCGCCGCCGACATCGCCTCCGCCCTCGCGGCCCAGGCGGGTGTCGAGCTCGATCGCAAGAAGATCGTCGTCGATCCCATCCGTACGACCGGGTCGCACACCGCGACGGTCCGACTCCATGCCGACGTGGAGTGCGCCGTCAAGCTGTCCGTCGTCCCGGGCTGAACCAGGGCGCGTGCGTTCGCGCCCGTGACCGTCGTGAATCCCCAGGGTCGTCCACTGGCGTTCCACAGGCCGGCTCGGGAAGGCTGACCCGGTGAGCGACATCGAGGAACGTCCGCGGGACCGCCGCGAGGTGCGCACCGACAGTCGGGTGCCGCCCCACAACATCGACGCCGAGGCGTCCCTGCTCGGCGCGATGCTGCTCGATCCCGAGCCGTTCAACCTGGCCGTCGAGCAGAAGCTCGTCGCCGAGGACTTCTACAAGCCGGCCCACCAGCACGTGTTCGCCGCGGTCCGCACGCTGGCCGCCGCGGGTGAAGCGGTCGACGTGGTGACGGTCGCCGACGAGCTGCGTCGTGCCCGGTTCCTCGACGAGATCGGCGGCCTCGATTTCCTCGTCGAACTGCAGAACGCCACCCCCTCGGTGTCGAGTGCGGGAAGGTACGTGTCCATCGTGCGCGACACGTCGATCCTGCGTCGCCTCATCCGCGGGGCGAGCGACATCGCCGAGATCGCCTTCGGTGCCCCCGCGGACATTCGGGACGCCATCGACCGGGCCGAACAGATCGTGTTCGACATCGGCGAGGAGCAGATGACGGACACGCTGCGCAAGCTGCACGATCTCACGGGCGAGGTGGCCTCGATCCTCGAGAGGCGCTACGACTCCAAGACCGAGCTGACCGGCATCCCGACGGGGTACTCGAAGCTCGACCAGAAGCTGTCCGGATTGCAGGAAGGCACCCTCAACATCGTCGGTGCCCGTCCGGCCGTCGGCAAGAGCGCCTTCGCCCTCGGCATGGCGGTGTCCGCCGCGAGGCGCACCAACCGTCCGGTGCTGTTCTTCTCGCTCGAGATGTCGTCGGTCGAGTTGGCCCAGCGCATCATCTCCTCGGAGGCCCAGGTGGATTCCGAGCGTCTGCGCAGCGGACGCCTGGCCGATGCCGACTGGACCCGTATCACCCAGTCGATGAACAGGCTGGAGATTCCCCTCTTCATCGACGACACGCCCCAGATCAGCGTGATGCAGATCCGCCAGAAACTGCGTCGCGTGGCGACCGCGGACGGTCATCCCGCCCTCGTCGTCATCGACTACCTGCAGCTCATGGGCGGGAACGACCCGCGGGGCAGCGAGACCCGTCAGCTCGAGGTGGCCGAGATCAGCCGCGGGCTCAAGATGCTGGCGCGCGAGTTCCGTATCCCGGTGGTGGCGCTCAGCCAGTTGAGCCGTGGCATCGAGCAGCGCCAGGACAAGCGACCGGTGCTGGCTGACCTGCGCGAGTCGGGCGCGCTCGAGCAGGACGCCGACGTCGTCATGTTCCTCTACCGCGAGGAGGCGACCGGTGAGCTCTCCGATCCCAACAACAGGGGACGTGCCGAGGTGATCATCCAGAAGCACCGTTCCGGTCCGACGGGCACCGTGCACCTGCAGTTCCTGCCCGCCTACACCCAGTTCACCGACCTGCCGGAGTAGAGCCATGTTCCTCGGCGAGAACCTCATCACCTGGCTCGTGCTGGCACTCGGCGGGGCGTTGGCCGTGGGCAACGTGGCGGCGATCGTGCGTCCGCCCGAGAAGAAGTCCGACGACGCGGACCTCGACCGTGCGCCGGTGGTGCGGACCGTGGTCATGGCCGTGGTCGGTGCCGTGGCCGCGCTGTGGGCGCTGGCCAGCCTCGTCTCCGGTTGAGCCGTTCCGCGTGTCAGCGGATGACGACGAACTCGAAGCCCATCCTCTTCAGGTCGCGGATCACGAGAGGAAGGGCGGCGACGATGCATCTCCGGCACCCGGCCCCGTCGTGGAAGAGGACGTTCACGCCCCTGC
>JBDLRG010000157.1:0-8853 GCA_039800125.1 Actinomycetota bacterium | reverse complement strand
GGTCGGCAGGTGCGACCAGCTGTCCTCCGATGCGATTGCTCTCCGTGCCGTGAACTGTCTCGTGTTCGATGCGGGGTCCGTCATCGGACACAACACCGACGGCTCGGGCTGCGCCTCCGCTCTCGCGCGTGCCGGCGCGACGATCCGCGGGGAAAGGGCCGTCGTCCTCGGGGCGGGAGGCACGGCACGATCCGTCGCGCTGGCACTGGCGCGACGCGGAGCCGACGTCATCCTCGTGAATCGGACGGAGTCGAGGGCTCGGGCAGCGGCATCGGATCTCTCGACGTTGCCCGATCTGGAGGGAACGGTGGTCGCGGGCGACCCGGAGTCGCTCCGCGGCGCTCGGATACTGGTCAACGCCACCTCGGTCGGCATGGGGACCCAGGAGACGCTCGTCCCTGCCGACATGCTCCACCCGGATCTCGTCGTGCTCGACGCGGTGTACAACCCGCTCGAGACCAGGCTGCTGCGCGAGGCCCGGGCGGCAGGGGCCCGTGGAGTGGACGGGTTGTGGATGCTGGTGGATCAGGCCCGGCTCCAGCAGCGCCTCTGGTTCGGGGTCATGCCCGACGCCGCGGTCATGAGAGGCGCGGCAGAGGCCCGTCTCGCGACCCGCCAGTAGCCTTGCCCCGTGCTCAGGTTCCTCACCGCCGGCGAATCCCACGGACGGGCCCTGCACGTCATCGTGGAGGGGCTGCCGGCCGGTATGCCCGTGACGCTGTCCGACATCGAGGGAGAACTCGCCCGGCGTCGCATCGGTTTCGGTCGCGGACCACGGCAACGCTTCGAGAAGGACGTCGTCACGATCATGGGCGGTGTGCGTCACGGGCGCACCCTCGGTTCCCCCGTGTCGATCGAGATCCAGAACTCTGAGTGGTTCCGCAGCGACAAGTGGCACGAGGAGATGTCGGTCGAGCCGGGGATGACCGAGGCCCCACTCACCGCACCCCGGCCGGGACACGCCGACCTGGCCGGAATGCAGAAGTACGGCTTCGTCGACGCTCGGGACGTGCTCGAGAGGGCGAGTGCTCGGGAGACAGCCGCGCGTGTCGCCGCGGGCTCGCTCGCCAAGATGCTGCTGTCCCACGTCGGATGTGCGGTCCTCAGCCATGTGGTGCGCATCGGTGCGGTCGCGACACCCGGCGACGTCCTGCCCGTGCCGGACGATCTGACGCGCATCGACGGATCCGAGGTGCGTGTGCTCGACCCCGGTTCGGAGGCCGCGATGGTCGAGCACATCAAGGCGGCCGCCCGGGAGGGGGATTCGCTGGGTGGAGTGGTCGAGGTGGTGGCCCACGGCGTCCCGGTGGGGCTCGGAAGCCACGTGCATTGGGACCGCAAGATCGACGGATTGATCGCGATGGCGGTGATGAGCATCCAGGCGGTGAAGGGCGTCGAAATCGGTGACGCGTTCGCCACCGCAGCCGTTCCGGGAAGTGCGGCCCACGATGCGATCTCATGGGACGCCGATGCCGGGCGCTACTCCCGTGCGACCGACCGGGCGGGAGGCACCGAGGGGGGCATCACGAACGGAGAGCCGCTGGTGGTGCGGGCCGCGATGAAGCCGCTCGCCACCCTGAACCGCCCGGTGCTCGGCACCGTCGATGTCGTCTCCAAGGAGGAAACGGTCAGTTTCAAGGAGCGCACGGACGTGACGGCCGTCCCCGCCCTGGGTGTCGTCGCGGAGAGCATGGTGGCACTCGTGCTGGCGGCCGAGGCCCAGCGCAAGTTCGGAGGGGATTCCCTCGTCGAGATGGTGCGCAATCACGCCGCATTCACGGGGATGCTGTCCGGGTGAGCCCGGTCGGTCCGGTGGGCACGATTCTGCTCGTGGGCTTGATGGGGTCGGGAAAGTCGACGGTTGCGCGTCTGGTGGGCGAGGCGACGGGTCGCGCGGTCCTCGACACGGATGAGATGGTGGAGGCGGCCGCCGGCATGTCGGTACGCCGCATCATCGAGACACTGGGAGAGGCGGACTTCCGCGCGCGCGAGAGAACGGCACTGGTCGAGGCGCTCGACCGCGGCGGCGTCGTCGTGGCGGCCGCCGGCGGCTCGGTGTGTTCCGCTGAGTCCGCAGCTCTCGTCAGGGCCCGTCGTGCCGCGCGGGCCTGCGTCGTCGTGTGGCTCACCGCCCCGTTGGCCGAACTGGCGCTGCGCACGGCGAGCGGTGAGCATCGCCCGGCACTGGACGACGGTGCGGAGGTGGCCCTGGCCCGCATGGCGGCCGAGAGAAGTGAGATCTATGCCGACCTCGCCGACATCGTCGTCGACACCGGTGGATCCAAGGCCTCCGAAGTGGCTCGCCGCGTCGTCCTGGCCACGGGAGCGTCGTCCGATGTCGGGTGATGCGGCGGTTCACAGGGTCGAGGTTCCCCTCGGTGAACGCTCCTACGAGGTTCTCGTCGGTCGCGGGGTGAGGGCCCATGCGGGTTCGATGGTGCCGTCCGGTGTGAGGCGTGTGGCCGTCGTGACCCAAGAGGGCGTTCCGGCGGCGCTCCGTCCGGATCTCGGTGATCGTCCCGTGAGCACGCACGTCCTGCCTGCCGGGGAGGAACACAAGAACCTCTCCACCGTGGAACGACTCTGCCGGGAGTTCAGCCGGGAGGGTCTCACTCGGGCGGACCTGATCGTCTCGGTCGGCGGGGGACTGGTCAGCGACGTCGCGGGCTTCGCGGCGGCCTGCTACCACCGGGGAACACCCGTGATGCACCTTCCCACGACACTGCTCGGAATGGTCGATGCCGCGATCGGCGGCAAGACCGGCGTCAACATCCCCGAGGGAAAGAACCTCATCGGCGCCTTCTGGCAGCCCGTGTCGGTTCTGTGCGACACCGAGGCCCTCGACACCCTGCCTCTCCGGGAGATGCGCTGCGGCACGGGAGAAATGGCCAAGTACCACTTCATCAGCGGGGACAACCTGTCATCGTTGCCGATGGAGCAACGCATCGCCGTTTCCGTGTCCATCAAGGCGACAATCGTGGCCGAGGACGAACGCGAGGGCGGTCGTCGGGCCCTTCTCAACTACGGACACACCCTCGCCCATGCGCTCGAGACCGTCACCGGTTATGGCATGGCCCATGGCGAGGCAGTCGGCGTGGGACTCGTGTTTGCCGCCGAGCTGGCACGCGATCTCGGCCGGATCGATGACGCCCGGGTGGACGCGCACCGGCACGTCGTGCGGGAGGTCTACGGTCTCGATGACACGGTGCCGCCTGGCTGCGATCCCGGCGAATTGCTCGCCGCCATGTCACGGGACAAGAAGGCGCTCGGTTCACTGACCTTTGTGCTCGATTCCGCCCGGGGTCTCGAGGTGGTGCGCGACGTGTCCCGCGACCGCATCGCCGCCGTGCTCGAACGCTTCATCCTCCGACAGGGCTGAATTCCCCCTTCGGCGCGCGTCCCGAGGGCTACCTTTCTGCCATGTCGATCGCTTCGGTCCTCGTCCTGTCCGGACCCAACCTCGCTCTTCTCGGGACCCGGGAACCAGCGGTCTACGGGACCGAGACCCTCTCGGACCACGTCGCGAGGGTGGAGGGCATCCTGGCTCCCGCGGGGATCGCCGTGGCGTCCGAGCACACCGACTCCGAGAGCCGGATGGTGCAGGCCATTCACGAGGCTCGCGGGGTGCACGGGGCGCTGATCATCAACGCGGGCGCCTTCACCCACTACGCGTGGTCCGTGCACGACGCGCTCCGGTCGTTCCCGGGTCCCGTCATCGAGGTGCACCTGTCGAACCCCGCGGCTCGGGAACCCTTCCGTCACGTGAGCGTTCTGGCCCCCGTGGTGGCGGGCTCGGTGGCCGGTTTCGGTTCCCTCAGCTACGAACTCGCCGCCCGCGCGGTGCTCGACCTTCTGCGATGACTCGAGACACTCTCCCCCGTATCAACCGGACGGGCAGGGTCGGGGCGGTGCGGAACGTCGGTGCGTGCGATCTGCTCCTCCTGGAGTCATCCGCGGACATCCGCTGGTCGACGGGATTCGGCGGGAGCGTCGCATCGCTCCTCGTGGATCCCGGGACGGCCCGCGGTCATCTCCTCGTCGATGCTCGGTATGTCGAACGGGCCGACGCTGAGGTGGGGGCCGCGGGTGCCGACGTGGACGTGGTGGCAGTGGCTCCGCAGCGCGGTGTCGACCGGATGCTGGCGGACCTCGCGGCAGGCCGCACCATCGGTGTCGATCCGAACACCACCACGCTGGCCCGCATGCGACGACTGGCCGCGGTCGTCGCGGTCGCGGAGGCGTCGTCGCCGGTGGCGGACCTGCGCAGGATCAAGTCCCAGGAGGAAGTCGCCGTGATGGAACTGGCTGCCGCCATCGCCACGGAGGCACTCCTCTCCGTGGTATCCGACGGTCTGGCCGGCAGGACGGAGCGCGAGATTCGGTCGCGTCTCGACGCACGGATGCTGGAACTGGGTGCTGACGGACCGGCGTTCGCCACGATCGTCGCCTCGGGTCCGAGGGCGGCGCGTCCCCATCACGAGGCGGGGGACGACCGCGTGGCCGCCGACGATCTGGTCATCATCGACATGGGGGCCGAGATCGGCGGCTACCGCAGCGACATGACGCGCGTGGTGGAACTGGGACACCCCGGCGCCGAGCGCGCCGCCATGCTCGCCGCGGTCAGGGAGGCCCAGGCCTCCGGCGTGTCGACCGTTCGTGCGGGGGTCGTCGGATCCGAGGTGGACTCAGCCGTGCGTCGGGTGTTCGCCGCGGCAGGGTGTGAATCCGAGTTCGTCCACGGTACGGGGCATGGCGTGGGCATCGACATCCATGAGACTCCCGTTCTCGGTCCGCGATGCGATGCCGTCCTGTGCGAGGGCGAGGTGGTGACGGTGGAACCCGGGCTCTATCGTGTCGGGGTAGGCGGCGTGCGCATCGAGGATCTGGTGGTCGTCGGTGCGGACGGCTGCAGAAATCTCACCCTCGCACCCAAGGAGCTCTCGTGCCCGCGATCACGACCAACGACCTGAAGAACGGCATCACGCTGGAACTGGAGAACGGTCTCTTCACCGTCGTGGAGTTCCAGCACGTGAAGCCCGGCAAGGGAGGGGCCTTCGTGCGGACGAAGTTGCGCAACCTGAGGAACGGAAACGTCTTCGAGAAGACCTTCAACGCGGGCATCCGGGTCGAGCAGGCCATCCTCGACAAGAGGGACATGCAGTTCCTCTACCGGGACGGTGAGGATTACGTCTTCATGGACACCGAGTCCTACGACCAGATGACGGTTGCTCCTGTCGCGCTGGGCGAGGCGGCCGACTATCTCGTGGAATCCTCCGTGGTCATCATCGCCCTTCACAACGGCGGGATCGTGACGGTGGAGATCCCCGCCACGGTCGAGCTGACCGTTGCCGAGACCGAGCCCGGTGTCCAGGGTGACCGCGTCTCGGGTGCGCGCAAACCCGCGACCCTCGAGACGGGCAAGGTCCTGCAGGTGCCACTGTTCGTCAACATCGGCGACCGGATCAAGGTCGACACCCGTTCCGGCGATTACATCACCCGCGTCTGACGGAACGCGCGTGACCCGCATCGACGACCGCAGCGACGCCCGGGAACAGGCCGTCTCCTTGCTCTACGAAGCCGAGCAACGCACGGTCTCGGCGATGTCGCTCGTCGCGGAACGGGGACTCGTGGCCGAGGAACTGACCCGCTCGTTGCTCATCGGGGTCGAGGACTCCCGGGAGCGCATCGACGCCGTCATCACGGCCCACGCGCGGGATTGGCCCCTCGAAAGGATGCCCGCGATCGACCGGGCCGTGCTCCGCCTCGGCGTTCACGAACTGCTGTCCCGGCCCGAGGTCCCGGTTGCCGTGGTCATCGACGAGGCGGTCGAGATCGCCAAGCGTTTCTCCACGGACGACTCTGGGCGATTCGTGAACGGCGTGCTGGCGGCAGTGGCCAGGGATGTCCGTCGAACCGACGACTGACCCCGGCGGGGTCGGCGCGGTCACCGTCCGCCTCATCGGACGGCTCGGTGGGGTGTCCCGGTGGACGTGGCTGGTGCTCCTGCTCGTGGTCGTCCACGCGACATGGATGTCGTGGATGCAGGTGGACATGCATCTCGGGTTGGGGACGTTCGCCTACGACGCGGGTCTCTACGACCAGGGGGTGTGGCTCCTGTCCCGCGGGGAGAGCCCCTTCGTCACCCTGATGGGTCGCAATCTTCTCGGCGATCATGCGTCTCTCATCCTTTTCTTCCTCGTACCGCTGTACTGGATCGTGCCGGGAACCGCGACACTCCTCGTCTCCCAGGCCGTGGCCGTGGCTCTGGGCGCGCTGCCCTTTTACTTCTATGCCCGGCGCCGGCTGGGACACGGCGCCTTCGGTGTGCTGGCGGCCATCGCGTGGTTGGCCAATCCGGCGGTCAACGGCACCAACATGGAGAACTTCCATCCCGACGGATATCTCGGGCTGTTCGTTCCCCTCGCGATGTTCGCCGCCCTCGAGCGTCGTTGGCGCATGTATGCCGTGGCGATCCTCCTCGTGCTGCTCGTCAAGGAGGACACCGTTCTTCTCGTCGCACCATTGGGCCTGTGGGTGGCCCTTCGTCGGGACCGGCGGCGGGGCTGGGTGACGGTGGCCGCGTCGGTGGCAGCCGCGTTGGCGGGCATGTTCCTGCTCATGCGGCCCCTCATCGGTGTGCCGACCCGCAATGCTTGGCGGATCCCCTTCGGCGGGCCCTGGGGTCTGGTCCGGACCACCTTCACCGATCCAGGGGCACTTGTGGAACACCTCCGCAGCGAGGACAGACCCCTGTATCTGTGGCAGATGGCCGCGCCCTTCGCCGGTCTGTTCGTTCTGTCGCCCTGGGTGGCTGCCATCGCGGTGCCCGTGATCGCCTCGAACACCCTGAGCACATTCTGGTATCAGCACAGCATCCAGTACCACTACTCGCTGGTCGCAGTCCCGCCGTTGCTCTTCGCGGTCATCCACGGATGCCGGCGCTTCCGGGAGAACACACCCGCCATGGTGCTCGGCACGGTCGCCGTGACGTCACTGTTCACGTCGTATCTCTGGGGTCAACACACCCTCGCCGCGGAGCCGCGCCTGGTCTGGTCGGGGGACAATCCCGTGGCGCGCTCGGCGCGGGAGATCATCCGGATGGTGCCCGACGACGCCGTTGTCAGCGTCTACGACCCCCTCGTGACCCATCTCGCCCACAGGTCGGAGGTGTATTTCTTCCCGAATCCGTTCCGAGCCGTCTACTACGGGGTCGGAACGGAACTGGAGGGCACCCGTTTGCCGGCCGCCGAACGGGTGGAATACGTCGTGTTGCCCCGTTTCCTCAATGAGACCCTGTCGGCGGACTGGGCGCGGGAGAGCACCGCATTCGTGGAGGCGACGTCGAACGACCATTGGATCGTCTACGTGCGCAGGGGCCCGGCAGTCGACCCGGCCTCGGGAGGATCGCCCTGAGCAGGCGCTCGAGTGTGCGTGGACACGCCGCGCTCGTGTAGAGTGCGGGTCGACCGTGAAGCGGGTCCTGTGAGGCCCGAACGGAGGAATCGGAATGACGGCACAGACGAGGCACCCGCGCGCACGCGTCGGTGCCTTTTTGCTGCCCCGGGCCAGGGCCCGCCGATGGACCTGAACGATGCCGAGGTCCTCGGACGGGAGGATGTTGACCGGGCGGTGGTGCGGATCGCCCACGAGATCATCGAGAGGGGCGACGAGCCCGATGATCTCGTGGTCGTCGGTCTGCAGAGCGGAGGAGCATGGCTCGCTGCGCGCATCGCCGCGACACTCGGCGACCTGCCGGGTGGCTGCACCGTGCCCGTGGGAGTCGTCGACGTGTCCTCTTTCCGGGACGATGCCACCGTCCGTCCGATGCCGACCGTGTGGCCCACCGACATCCCCGTCGACCTGACGGAGAGGGTGGTGGTGCTCGTCGATGACGTTCTCCAGACGGGCCGGACGGTGCGAGCGGCCCTCGAGGCCCTGAACGCGCATGGGCGTCCCCGCGCGGTGCGCCTGGCGGTCATGATCGACCGCGGTCACCGCGAGTTGCCGATCCGGCCCGACCACGTCGGCAGGAATCTCCCCACTCATCCCGACGACGAGGTCGAGGTGGGTCCGTCGGGCGTGCGGGTGCGCAGGTGCGTGTCGTGAAGCACCTGTTGTCGACCGCCGAATTGGACAGGAGGGACATCCTCGACATTCTCCGACGCGCCCGCGAGTTCGCACCCGACGGCGCGTCCGAACCCCAGCCGAGGGACGAGCTCTCGGGGCGGGTCGTTGCCTCGGTGTTCTTCGAGGACAGCACGCGTACCCGGCTGAGCTTCGAGACGGCCGCTCGCCGCCTGGCTGCGGACGTTCTGGGATTCTCGGCGGCAACATCGAGCCTCAACAAGGGCGAGAGCGTGCGGGACACCATCGAGACCATCTCTGCGATGGGCGCGGACGTACTCGTCATCCGACATCGCTCGAGCGGTGTGGCGAGGGCCGCCACGGCATGGACCGATGCCGCCGTGGTGAACGCAGGTGACGGCTGGCACCAGCATCCGACCCAGGCCCTCCTGGATGCCCATGTGATCTCACGGGAGTACGGACGGACAGAGGGCCTCGAGGGTCTGCGGGTGGCCATCGTCGGGGACCTGCGTCACTCGAGGGTGGCGCGCAGCACCCTCGATGTCCTCGGTCGCCTCGGTGCCGATGTGGTCCTCGTCTCGCCACCCGCGCTCGGGCTCGGCTCCGCCGCCGAGGGCCGTGCCGTGGTCTCCCACGATCTCGACGAGCACCTGGATTCCCTCGATGTGCTGTACATGTTGAGGGTTCAGCGGGAAAGGATGATGGCCGGATTGATCCCTTCCCTGGAGGAGTACTCGCGCCGCTACGCCCTCGACCGGGCTCGGGCCG
>JBDLRG010000156.1:0-6077 GCA_039800125.1 Actinomycetota bacterium | reverse complement strand
GAGACTCTCGACGAGGAGTGCTGCCTTCATGTGCTCCTTTTTAGTTCCCGCGGCGTCGGCGCGACGACACGCCCGTCAGCCCAGTTTCTTGAGCGGAGCCCACGCGAGCGAGAGGTGCTTGGTTCCCTTGTCGCGGAACCGGACCGTGACCTCGGCCTTCTCGCCCTCGCCGCGGATCTCGATGATCACACCCTCACCGAACGTCGCGTGCTCCACGTCGTCACCGGCCTTGAGCCCCGCGAGATGCGCCAGGTCGCGCGGCGGTGAGGGCTCGCGCGAGGCGGCGCGCTCCCGGGCGCGCGAGCCGTAGGTGCGACCGCTCGGCTCCTCGTCGCGCCTGCGGTACGCGGGCACCTCGGCATCGGCCCAGTCGGCGGCCTTTCTGCCCCACGCCTGACGGCCGAATCCGTGGTCCGCCCCGGAATCCACCGCGCCGCGCCGGTCGAACAGTTCGGCCGGAACCTCGTCGAGGAAACGCGACGGCGGGTTGTACTGGGACTGGCCGTAGAGCATGCGCTGCCAGGCGTGCGACACGAACAACTGTTCGCGGGCCCGCGTGATGCCCACGTAGGCGAGTCGACGCTCCTCCTCGAGCTCGTCGGGATCCACGAGCGCCCGGTTGTGGGGGAAGATCCCCTCCTCGCAGCCCACGAGGAACACCACCGGGAACTCGAGACCCTTGGCCGAATGCAGGGTCATGAGCACGACGTGGTTCTCCGCGTCCAGTTCGTCGGTGTCGGCGACCAACGAGACCTGCTCGAGGAATTCGTCGGCTCGGGTGTACTCGGCCGCCGAGCCGATGAGTTCGTCCAGGTTCTCGAGCCGTCCCGCCGACTCCACCGTGTCCTCCTGCTCGAGTTCGGTGCGGTAGCCGCTGGCGAGGAGCGCCTCCTCCAGCACCGCGGCGGGTCCGTCGGCGACCATTCCCGCGAGCCGGTCGATGAGGTCGACGAACCCGGCCATGCCGCGCACGGCAGGCCCCGACACGCCGGCCTCGGACGCGCGTCGCATGGAGTCGATGAAGGCGAGTCCGTGGGTCGCGGCGAAGGCGTCGATGCGCGAGATGCTCGTGTCGCCGATGCCGCGTTTGGGGATGTTGAGGACGCGGCGCAGACTCACCTCATCGAGCGGGTTCACCGCCGCACGCAGGTAGGCCACGGCGTCGCGCACCTCGCGCCGGTCGTAGAAGCGGGTGCCGCCCACCACCTTGTAGGGGATTCCCTCGCGCATGAGGGCCTCCTCCACGGTCCGGCTCTGGGCGTTGGTGCGGTACATGACCGCCATCTCGCCCCATTCGCGTCCGCCCCGGGAGTGCAGTTCACGCATGGTGTCGGCCACCCAGCGGGCCTCGTCGTGCTCGTGTTCGGCGTAGAAGCGCACGATCCGCTCGCCCTCGCCCGACGAGGTCCACAGGTCCTTGGGCCGGCGGTCGGCGTTGCGGGCGATGACCGCGTTGGCGGCCGACAGGATGGTCTGCGTGCTGCGGTAGTTCTGCGTGAGCACGACGACCGTCATGTCGGGGAAAGCGTTCTCGAAGTCGCCCAGATTGCGCAGGTCGGCGCCGCGGAAGCGGTAGATGCTCTGGTCGCTGTCCCCCACGACGCACACGTTGTGGTGGGCATCGCCCAGCATGAGGATGATGCGGTTCTGGGCCCTGTTCGTGTCCTGGTACTCGTCGATGAGGACGTGGGTGAAGCGTTCCTGCCATCGACGCAGCACTTCCGGGTTCTCCTCGAAGAGTCGGACCACGTTGACGAGCAGGTCGTCGAAGTCCATGGCGCCGGCGCGCACGAGGCGCGCCTGATACTCGGCGTAGATCTCGGCGTTGCGCCTCGCGGCCGGGTGCTCGGCCGTCTCGAGGGCGCGGGCCGGAGACACCATCTCGTTCTTCCAGAGGCTGATGCGCGACTGCGAACCCCCGGCGGGGAACTTCTTGGGGTCGAGTCCCATGTCGCGGATGACGTAACCGACGAGGCGCTTCGAGTCCTGGGCGTCGTAGATGGCGAATCCCGACGGATAGCCGAGCACCTCGGCGTGTCGGCGCAGGATGCGCACGCAGGCCTTGTGGAAGGTGGTCACCCACATGTCGGCCGCGGCGGGACCCACGAGGTCGGACACGCGGTGGCGCATCTCCTCGGCGGCCTTGTTCGTGAAGGTGATGGCGAGGATCTGGTGGGGGCGCACCCCGCGCGAGATGAGCCAGGCGATGCGCTGGGTGAGGACGCGGGTCTTCCCCGAACCGGCGCCCGCCACCACGAGCAACGGCCCGCCGGGATGCTCGACCGCCTCGGCCTGGTCCGGGTTCAGCGGAACGTGTCCGGACGGGGCGGATTCGGTCATGGTCGGACCAGTGTACGACGGGCCTGCATCGGGGTCATCGGACCCCGACCGCAGGACCGTCGGTGCGTCAGGCCCGCTTGAGGACGCGGATGGGCAGGCGACGCGGACCGCGTACCTGACCCGTGCTCCACTGGGTCTCCTCGGTGGTGACCAGTTCGAAGTCGGGGAAACGCTTCATGAACGTCTCCACCGCGACATTGAGTTCGAGACGGGCGAGGTTCGAGCCGATGCACCGGTGGATACCGAGCCCGAAGGCCGAGTGACGATTCTCCTCGCGGTCGATGATCACCTGCTCGGGGTTCTCGAACTGGTTCGGATCGCGGTTCGCCGCGGGGAACGGCAGGAGCACCCAGTCGTGCTGCTTCATCTGAACGCCGTGGAACTCGTGGTCGTGCTTGACCAGACGGGCCATGGTCACCGGGGCGTAGGCGCGGAGGAACTCCTCGACGGCCATCGGGATCATGCCGGGGTTCTCGGCGAGACGCCGACGGTCGACCGCATTCGAGGCCAGGTGCCACAGGGAGTTGCCGATGCCGCTCCAGGTGGTGTCGATGCCGGCGATGAGCACGAGGATGATGACGCCGGACACGACCTCGGGCGGGAGCTTCGACCCGCCGATCTCGGCCTCGAGGAGCTGCGAGATCAGGTCGTCGCGCGGGTTCTCGATGTGGTCCTGGATGTGGTGCTCGAGGTACTCCCCGAACTCCTGGAACTTGTTGCGACGCTCCTCGATGGGCGCGTTCACCGACTCGAGCACCAGGTGCACCCAGCTGCGGAACTTGTCGGCGTCCTCGAGGGGCAGACCGAGCATGTGGGCGATGATCATCACCGGGATGTGCTGGGAGTACTCGACGGCGGCGTCGATGAACTCCTTGTCGCCCATCTTGTCGATGAGATCGTTGCACATGCGCTCGATCTCGGGACGCAGCGGGTCGATCTTCTTCGGCGCGAACATCGGCAGGAGGAGACGACGGGCGTCCTGATGGAACGGCGGGTCGCTCGTGATCGGCGGCGCACCTCCGATGGGGGCCGGCGGCGTGGCGAACTCGGGATCGTCGTCGAATTCGTGCGGCTTCACCTGCCCCACGACCACCGAGCGACTGGTGAAGTTGTCGGTGTCGTAGGCGATCTCGTGCACCATCTCGTGGGTGAGGGGCAACCACACCCCGCCGTAGCGCTCGCTGTGGGCGATGGGGCACTGCTTGGCGTTGAGCAGATCGTCCCAGATGCGGTGGATGTTGCGGTTGTATTCGGGGTCGGCGTGATCGAAGTCGGTCTGCCAGTCGGTCACGGGTCCGTACACGGAAGTCATCGGGTCACTCCTTGATTTCGATGGCGAATTCGGGGCAGTTGGCGGCGGCGAGACGGGCCTTGTCCTCGAGACCGGCCGGCACGACTCCGTCGTTCAGTTCGAAGGCATTCCCGAGGTCGTCCACATCGAACAACTCGGGGGCCAATGCGTAGCAACGGTTGTGGCCTTGACACTTGGAGGGGTCTACGTGGACTTTCATGCCAACTACGGTAGACCGCCCTGAGACGGATTTCACCATCGTGGACACCCCTTTCCTCCTCCTGATCCCGCCCTCCGAGGGCAAGGAACCCGGCGGCGACCCCGGCACTCCCTGGGGTCTGGACAGCGGCCGGTTCGGCGCCGACCTCGCCCCCGTGCGCTCGGGCGTGGTGAAGGCGTTGCGTCGCGCGGGCGGAGGGACCCCGGCCCTGCTCGGAGCCAGGGGCGACCTGCTCGAACGGGCCCGCGCAGCCAACCGTGCGCTCCTCGGTGCCCCGACTCTCCCTGCTTTCCGCCGCTACACGGGCGTGGTCTGGGAGAACCTCGACCTGCCGGGTCTCCCCGCACCCGCGCGGCGGTCGGCCGCCAAGCGCATCGTGGTGCCCTCGGGGTTGCTCGGTCTCTCGTTGGCCGAGGATCCCGTCCCCGACTATCGGTTGAAGATGGGGGTGGGGCTCGCCCCGCTCGGGAACCTCGCTGCCTGGTGGCGAGACGACATCTCCTCCGTGCTCGGTCGCTTCGCCCGCGGCCGCCTGGTCATCGACCTGTTGCCCCAGGAACACCGCGGCGCCCTCGACCCCGGAGCCATTCCCGGTCTCGTGCGCGTGGACCTCGTCGCGAAGAAGGGCGGCCGGGTCGGTGGTCACGATGCCAAGGCGGCCAAGGGTCGACTCGCCCGCCATTTGCTGGTCGGCGGGGCGCCGACCCTGGCGCGCGCGCTCTCGTCGTTCCGGCATCCCGACTACGGCGCCCGCATCGCCGAGGACTGAAACCGCTTCTCCCCGACCGCCGTCTTCGCCGACGGCGGCGGCCTAGGCGCAGAGCTTGTCGCGCAGGAACCCGATCACCCGGGCGACGCTGTCCTCGTCCCGCTGCTCGGTGAGCACGCTGTGGTCGCGCGGCGAGGACGACGGGAGCTCCACCGCGACGAAGGCGTCACCGATGAGCGCGCGGAGCGCGGCGAAGCGGTCACCGACCAGCTTGTCGCCGGTGAAACGCAGCCCCAGCACCTCGCACCCGTCGGCGGCGCGGCGCGCGACCTCGGCGGAGTCCTCGGGGGACAACCCGAGGTCGGCCGACCGCCGGGCGCCCAGGGCGAAGGGAAGGGAGGGCTGCGAGAGCACCGGAGCGATCGTGACGCCGTCGACCATCATGCCGAGCGCGAAGCCGCCGCTGAAGCACATTCCCACCGCCCCGACACCCGGGCCGCCGCAGTCGGCGTGCAGATCCGTGGCCAGCGCACGCAACCACGACACCACCGGCGAGGTGCGTCCGGTCGCCCACGTCGTGAAGTCCCGCGAGATGCACGTACGGGCGAACGAGGAGGCGATGTAGCGACCAGACGGCGCGCGTCCGGCGGTGCCGATCAATTCCGGCATGGCGACGGTGAAACCGGCGTCCACGATGTCGCGGGCGAAACGCTCGACCTCCGGGGTGATACCGGGGATCTCGTGGACCACGACCACGCCGGGACCGCTCCCGCGTCGGTGCACGGGCCGGGTGCGGCCGTCCGCCGAGAACGTCGTCCTCGTCCATCCTTCAAGTGTCATGACCACGATGTCTCCCCCTCGGTCGGTCGCTGAGGCGACCCCGATGAAGTGTGTCAGAGGTCGCCGGCAAGTGCGACCAGGGCCGATTCGGCGAGCATCTCCGTGCCGGTCTTGAACGTCGACACGTCCACGTCCTGGGAACCCATGGCGCCCGCGATGTAACGGGCGTAGACGCCCTCGGAGATGACGGCGAGACGGAAGCTGGCGAAGGCCATGTAGTAACCGATGCGGGAGACGTCCCGTCCCGTGCGCAGGGCGTAGCGCTCGACGAGGTCGGCGAACGGGGGGAACCCGGCGATGCCCGAGGGATCGGTGCCGCGACGGTTCGGCATGCCGGGGTCGGTCCAGTAGATGCCCACGTACCCGAGGTCGGCGAGGGGATCTCCGAGCGTGCACAACTCCCAATCGAGAACCGCGGCGATGCGACCGGTCGCGGTGTCGGTGAGGCAGTTGCCGAAGCGGTAGTCGCCGTGGGCGATGACGGTGCCCTGCTGGGGCGGGATCCCGGCGGCGAGGCGTCGTGCCACCTCCTCGATGGCCGGCAGCTCGCGCGTCTTCGAGGCCTCCCACTGCCCGCTCCAGCGCCGCACCTGTCGCTCGACGTAGCCCTCGCGGCGGGCCAGATCACCGAGGCCGATCGCGTCGATGTCGGCGGCATGCAGGTCGGCGAGAACGTC
>JBDLRG010000155.1:0-4635 GCA_039800125.1 Actinomycetota bacterium | reverse complement strand
GCGAGGCGCATGCAGGCGATGGCCCCGGTTCCGCCCGGCGACGGGGCTGTGATGTGGTGGGCGTCGGCGTTGCTCGCCGCGCCGACGATCTCGGCGAGGATCGTCGCGCCCCGGGCCTCGGCGAGGTCCCATCGCTCGAGGACGAACACGGCCGCCCCCTCACCCATGACGAACCCGTCCCGTTCAGCATCGAACGGACGCGACGATCCGGTCGAGGACAGGGCCGTCATGTTGCCGAATCCGGCGAGGGACGTCGCGGTGGCGGCGGACTCCGAGCCACCGGTCACCACCGCGTCGCATCGTCCCCAGGCGATGAGGCGCGCGGCATACCCGATGGCGTGGGTGCCGGCCGCGCATGCCGTGCAGATCGTCTCGTTGGGGCCCTGCAAGCCGTGACGCATGGAGATGGCCGCCCCGGCGGCATTGGCCATCATCATCGGCACGAGAAACGGTGACACGCGCCGTTCGCCCTTCTCGACCCGCACGATGACTTGTTCCTCGAGCGTGTGCAAGCCTCCGATCCCGGTGGCAAAGATGGTGCCGAAGCGGGACGGGTCGACGTCGGGTCGTCCCGACTGGGCGAAGGCCTCGGCGGCGGCGGCCAGAGCGAACTGTTCCACGCGGTCCGCTCGGCGGGCGTCCTTCGGGTTGTCGAACCAGGGAGACGGGTCCCAGTCGGAAATCTCGACGGCGCGCGTGCCCGTCACACCGGGGCCGAGGAGTCCCTGCCAATAGGCCTCTCGGCCCAGGCCACAGGGTGCGACGACGCCGTAGCCCGTGACGGCAACGCGATGACCGGATCCGTGCATGGGGGAGAACCGCCGGTCAGAGTTTGGAGGCGATGATGGCGAAGGCCTGTCCGACCGTCGTCACCTCGGCGAGTTCTTCCTCGGGGATCTGCTCGATGCCGAACTCCTCCTCGATGGCCATCATGAGCTCGACCACGTCGAGGGAGTCGGCCTCGAGGTCCTCCTTGAAGCGGGCGTCGGGGACGACCCTTCCGGCGTCGACGCTGAGGGTGTCGACGGCGCACTTCACGAAGCGGTTGAACAGGTCCTGATCCATGGGGTCCTCCTTGGCTGGCGACCAGTTTCGCACAAGGACCGCGCGCGAGTGGGGTCCCGGCGGACAGGCTCAGTGACCCATGCCGAGGCCACCGTCCACGGGGATGATGGCCCCGGTGATGTAGGCGGCGTCGGGTCCGGCGAGGAACGACACCACCCCGGCGATTTCGTCGGCAGTGGCCATGCGGGAAAGTGGCACGGCGGCCGTGAGTTCGGCGAGACGCGCCTCGCCGAGAGCGGCCGTCATGTCCGTTTCCACCGGACCGGGCGCCACCACGTTCACCGTGATGCCACGGGAGCCGAGCTCGCGGGCCAGGGAGCGTGCGAATCCGACGAGCCCGGCCTTCGAGGCGGCGTAGTTGGCCTGGCCGGCCGAGCCGAGCATGCCGACCACCGAGGAGACGAGGATGATTCGTCCGCGACGGGCGCGCACCATTCCCGAGGAGGCCCGCTTGACGACACGGAACGCGGCCGTGAGGTTGGCGTCGAGAACACCGGCGAAATCCGACTCGCTCATGCGCAACAGCAGACCGTCCCGGGTGACGCCGGCGTTCGACACGAGTACCTCGACGGGTCCGAACTTCTCTTCGACGGCGGTGAACGCCGCGTCCACCTGGGTCGGATCGGTCACGTCGCATCGCACACCGAAGAGACCATCCGGGGGCGGAGAAGAGTTGTAGGTGACCGCGACGTTGTCACCCTGCGCGGCGAAACGCCGGGCCACGGCGAGGCCGATGCCCCGCGATCCACCGGTGACGAGGACGGTCCTGCTCATCTTGCTCCCCACTTCAGAACGGCGCTCGCGGCCGTCATCCCGGCGCCGAAGCCGACGAGCAGCACGAGGTCCCCGTCGGCAAGGCGACCCTTGTCGGCCGCGTCGAACAGGGCGAGGGGAATGGAGGCCGACGAGGTGTTGCCGGTGTCCTGGATGACCATCGCGGCACGATCCATGGGGATGCCGAGGCGCTCGCACGCGGCCGACACGATGCGGATGTTCGCCTGGTGGGGAACCACCAGCGAAAGCTCGTCGGCGGTGACGCCGGCAGCGGCCATGGACTTGTGCGCACTGTCCACCATGATGCGCACTGCGCGCCGGAAGACCTCCTTGCCGTCCATCCGGATGAAGCCGCCGAGGTCGCAGTAGAGGAACTCCTCGGCACTTCCGTCGGCGTCGAGGTCCCAGCCGAGCATCTGTCCGGTGCCGCCGGTGTGCTCGAGAACGGCCGCGCCGGAACCGTCGGCGAACAGGACCGCCGTGTTGCGGTCCGACCAGTCGGTGATGCGGGCGAGGGTGTCGGTGCCGATCAGCAGGATGCGCTCGGCACCCATGGCCAGCAGACCGTGGGCGGTGACGAGGGCATACACGAAGCCCGAACAGGCGGCGTTGACGTCGAAGGCGCCGCAGCGCAGACCGAGCGCGTGCTGCACCGTCGCCGAGGTCGCGGGTACGGTGCGATCGGGCGTGGTGGTGGCCAGCACGAGGGCGTCGATGCTCGTCGGGTCGATGCCCGCCATGGCGAGTGCACGCCCGCCGCTCTCGATGCTGAGGCCAGCCGTCGAGCCGCCCACGTGTCGGCGCTCGATGCCGGTGCGCTCGCGAATCCACTCGTCGTTCGTGTCCATGGTGCGCGAGAGGTCGTCGTTCGTGACGACCTTCTCACCGAGGGCGGTTCCCCAGCCGATGAAGAGTCCTCCGCGGACGTGGGGCGGTACTGCGGGCATGGGTCCTCCTTCCCGACTCAACTCGTGCGCAGCCAGGCGATGGGCTGATGGGTCACGACCCGCTCGCCCTCGACTGCGATGTAGTTCTGCACGATGCCGGCGAACGGTGAGCGCACCTCGTGGTCGCCGACATGACCGAGCACCTGGCCCACCTCGATGCGGGCACCCACCGGCACACCGCTGACGGGGGAGAACACGCCGGCCGCGGGGCTGACGACGAAGCGTTCGACTGCGAAGAGATGCTCTCCCTCGACCGGTCCGGTGGTGACGGGAGAGGTGGCGCGGACCCAGTCGAGGAGCCGGTCCAGTTCGTCGGGCGTGGCGACGCTGATCGTGCGGGCCGACTCCACAGTGCGCTTGGCCATGCCGGTGAGCACGCCCCCGGGGCCGAGCTCGACGAAGCCGGTCACGCCGGCCTCGGCCATCGACAACAGGCAGTGCTTCCACCGCACGGGACTGGACAACTGTGCGGACAGGAGTGACGCCCATTCCTCGCCCGTGCCGTGGGCGAGGGCATCCACGTTCGACACCACCGGCACCTCGGTGTCGCGCGGCGCGGCGGCGGCAATCGCGGTGCGCAGGCGGTCACGGGCGGCGGTCATGTACGGGGTGTGGAAGGCGCCCGACACCTGCAACGACATGGCGCGCTTGGCTCCGAGTTCCTTGGCGACCTCGGAGGCCCGCTCGACGCCCTCGACCGATCCGGCGATGACCACCTGGCCGGGGGCGTTGAAGTTGGCCACCCACACGTCCGAGTCGGCCCGCCGGCAGGCGACCTCCACCTGATCGTCGTCCAGGCCGAGGATGGCCGCCATGGTCCCCGGTGAGGCGTTGCCTGCCTCGTGCATGGCATCGGCCCTCTCGACGACGAGGCGCACGCCGTCCTCGAACGAGAGCGCACCCGTCGCGGTGAGGGCCGTGTACTCGCCCAGGCTGTGCCCGGCACACAGGGAGGGCTCGATACCGAGGCGCTCCACTGCATCGAGGACCATGAGAGAAGACACGAACGTCGTCAGCTGGGCGTTGCGGGTGTCCTTCAGTTCGTCCGCGTCGGCATCGAGGAGGAGGGCGGCCACATCGCGCCCGGCGACGTCGGAGGCCTCGGCGACGAGTTCCCAACTCTCGTGATCGAGCCAGGGGCGACCCATGCCGGGACGCTGGGATCCCTGTCCGGGGAAGGTGAAGGCGAGCATGGCTTGCCAACCCTAGACCTGCTGGCGCGACCCTCCGGGGGTCGTGAATGCCGACCGATGACCGCCGGAGGGACGACGGATAACCTGCCCGCGTCGCCCGAGTGGCGGAACGGCAGACGCGACGGACTCAAAATCCGTTGTCCTCACGGGCGTGTGGGTTCGAGTCCCACCTCGGGCACGACAAAGGGGCCGGCGGAGATTCCGCCGGCCCCTCTTGAACGGTGTCGTGGGTTCGGTCAGGCGCGGCGGCGCGAGGCGGCGAGCACCGAGACGGCGCCCATCCCGAGCAGTGCGGTCGCCCACAGTGCCGTGGAGAGGCTGGATGATCCCGTGTCGGGGAGCGGGGAGGACTCGAAGTAGGTCACGCTGTAGGACACAGTGCAGAGCATCTCGCCTTCCACGAAACTTCCGGAGACGATGTTCGTGTACCACACCGTCACGTCGTAGGTCTCGCCATCTCGGAGCTCGACTCCATAGATCTCGATGGGGGGCACGATGTTCTCCGCGCGGATGTCGAAGGAGAACTCGGGCTGAATCGGGGCCTCGCCCGGGAGGGAGACGGGGGCGCCGTCGTCGACCGAGAACCAGGCTGCGGCGGTCGACCAATCACCCGGGAAGAGGAGTTGAGCCGTGCCGTGGACCTGATCCGGGGCGTC
>JBDLRG010000154.1:0-10323 GCA_039800125.1 Actinomycetota bacterium | reverse complement strand
GCCCAGGACTTCACCTCTTTCTATGAGCACTGTCCCGTGCTCAAGTCGGAGGGGGAGTTGCGCACCTCGCGCCTGGCCCTGTGCGACGCCGCAGCCCGGGTGCTGGCCGAGGGACTCGGGCTCCTCGGCATCGAGGCCCCGGAGCAGATGTGACCGCGCTCGATCCCCGCCTCCTGCCCGACACGGCCGCGGTGGATGCCGACGGCGTCCTGTCGATCGGCGGGGTGCCGGTTCCCGAGCTCGCCCGTGAGTGGGGAACGCCACTGTTCGTCTACGACGAGGAGCACCTCCGTGCCCGGTGTCGCGCGGCACGCACGGCCTTCGGCGACGACGCGGTGATCTACGCCACCAAGGCCTTCCTGTGCACCGCGATGGCCCGTCTCGCCCACGAGGAGGGCCTGTTGCTCGACGTCGCCACCGAGGGGGAATTGCACGTGGCCCTCGCCGCCGGTGTGCCGGCGGATCGGTGCGTGCTGCACGGCAACAACAAGAGCCCCGGCGAACTGGCCGTGGCCCTCGCCGCCGGCGTGCGCCACGTGGTGGTGGACAGTTTCGACGAGATGGACCGCATCGAGTCCCTCGTGGCGGCCGGGTCGCCGGCGCCCCGCGTGCAGGTGCGGGTGACCCCCGGCGTGCACGTGCACACCCACGAGTACGTCTCCACCGGTCAGGACGACTCGAAGTTCGGGTTCAACCTCGGCAACGGCGACGCCCTTCGCGCCGTGGAGCGGGCCCGCGCGTCGACGGCGATGGAACTCGTCGGCATCCACTGTCACATCGGTTCGAACGTGTTCGCGGTCGCCAACTTCGCCGATGCCTTCCGCGTCATGACCGGGTTCTTCGCCGGGCTCGACCTGCCCGAGATCACGCTCGGGGGCGGACTCGGCGTGGCGTACACGAACGAGGAGCACGCCCCGACCCTCGCCGAATGGGCCGACGTCGTGCGCGCCGCGACCGAGGGTCTCGACGCGCGTGTTCTCGTCGAGCCGGGCCGCGCCATCGTCGCCTCCGCCGCCGTGACCGTGTACACGGTGGGCACCGTGAAGCGCATCGACGGCGTGCGCACCTACGTGGCCGTCGACGGTGGCATGAGCGACAACCCGCGTCCCGTGCTGTACGGCAGCGGCTACGAGACCTGCGACCCGCGGCGCACTCTCGCCGATCGACCCGACCGGGCCCGGGTGGTGGGACGTCACTGCGAGAGCGGCGACGTGCTCGTCGACGACGCGCGGCTGCCCGTCGGGGTCGCCCCGGGCGACCTGCTCGTCACGCCGGTCACCGGCGCCTACGGCTATTCGATGGCCAACAACTACAACAAGGTGCCCCGACCCGCGGTGGTGTTCGTCCGGGGTGGGAGGTCCCGACTCGTCGTGCGCCGCGAGACAATGGACGACCTCCTGCGACTCGACCAGCCCTAGGCTCGTCTCCATGTCCGTGGCCCCTGTTCCTTCCGTCGTGCGCATCGGCGTGCTCGGGTGCGGAAACGTCGGAGCGGCCTTCGTCACGCTCGTCGCCCGTCAGGCCGCCGACATCGAGGCCCGCACCGGCGTGCGCCTCGAGGTGACCCGGGTGGCGGTGCGCAACATCAGCCGCGACCGCGAGGTTTCGTTGCCCGACGGCGTCCTCGGCCGCGACGCCCACGCGGTGGTGGCCGACCCCGAGGTGGACCTCGTCGTCGAGGTCATCGGGGGCATCGAGCCCGCCCGCGAACTGATCGCCGAGGCGATCGCCGCGGGCAAGCCGGTGGTGACGGCCAACAAGGAACTGCTCGCCAACGTCGGCCACGAACTGTGGGCCCTCTCGGACGCGGCCGGGGTGGACCTCCTCTTCGAGGCCGCCGTCGCCGGCGGCATCCCGCTCGTGCGGGCCCTGCGCGAGTCGTTGCGCGGCGAGCCCGTCACCCGCGTCATGGGCATCGTCAACGGCACGACGAACTTCATCCTCACCCGGATGGCCGAGGATGGTGCCGACTATTCGGCGGCCCTCGCCGAAGCCCAGCGCCTCGGGTTCGCCGAGCGCGACCCCACCGCCGACGTCGAGGGCTTCGATGCCGGCGCCAAGGCCGCGATCATCGCCAGCATCGCCTTCGGTGCCCGCGTGGTGGCCGGCGACGTGTATCACGAGGGCATCTCACGGGTGACCGCCGCCGACATCGCCGTGGCGGAGCGTCTCGGCTACGTCATCAAGCTCCTCGCCATCGCCGAGCGCGACGGCGAAGCCATCGCGGTCCGCGTGCATCCGGCCATGGTGCCGCGCACCCATCCGCTGGCCAGCGTCCGCGATTCGTACAACGCCGTCTTCGTCGAGGGCGACGCCGTCGGGTCGCTCATGTTCTACGGCCGCGGAGCGGGGGGGTTCCCGACCGCGTCCGCCGTGCTCGGTGACGTCATCGACGCGGCGGTGAACCTGCGCAAGGGCACCCACGGCACGATCGGCACCTTCGCCCGGATGGCCATCAAGCCCATCGACGAGACGTCGTCGGAGTACCTGGTGGGTCTCGACGTCGAGGACAAGCCGGGTGTGCTGCACACCATCACCGGCGTGTTCGCCACCCACGGCGTGAGCATCCGGGCGGCCGAGCAGGAGGGACACGGCGAGTCGGCCCGTCTCGTGTTCATCACGCACCTCGCGCGCGAATCCGACGTCGGCGCCTGCATGCGCGACCTGCGCGAACTGCCGGTGGTGAAGTCCCTCTCGGGTCTGTTGCGCGTCATCGGCGGGTGACCTCGGTCGTGAGGTACGTCTCCACCCGGGGTGCGGCGCCGGACCTCGGTTTCTCCGACGCGGTCCTCGCCGGCCTCGCCGTGGACGGTGGTCTCTACGTACCCGAGGTGTGGCCCGTCCTCGACGTTCCGGCATCGGGGTCGTACGCGGAGCTCGTCGCGGCGGTGTGTGCGCCCTTCGTCGGAGACGACCTGGCCCCCGACGTGCTCGTCGACCTGTGCCGCTCTGCCTACGTCGATTTCCGCCATCCCGACGTGGTGCCCCTCGTGGACATCGGCGGGGGACACCACCTGATGGAGCTCTTCCACGGGCCGACGCTGGCGTTCAAGGACCTCGCGCTGCAGCTGCTCGGTCGTCTCTTCGACCGCATCCTCGCCGAGCGGGGCGAGCGGGTGACGATCGTGGGGGCCACGAGCGGGGACACCGGGAGTGCCGCCATCGACGGGGTTCTCGGGTGCGAGCGCGTCGACATCGTCATCCTCTATCCGGAGGGCCGGGTGAGCGACGTGCAGCGCCGCCAGATGACCACCGTCGACGCCCCGAACGTGCGCACGGTGGCCGTCGCCGGCACCTTCGACGACTGTCAGGACCTCGTCAAGGCGATGTTCAACGACGCGGACTTCCGCGCGCGGATGAACCTCTCGGCCGTCAACAGCATCAACTGGGCCCGCGTCATGGCCCAGGTCGCCTACCACGTGGAGGCGACACGACGCCTCGGCACCATCGACGTGGCGGTGCCCACGGGGAACTTCGGCAATGTGCTCTCGGGCTGGATCGCACGGCGCATGGGTGCCCCCATCCGGCGTCTGGTGGTGGCGTCGAACGAGAACGACATCCTGGCGCGCTACCTGGTGTCGGGGACGATGTCGACCGCCGGCGTGGTGCCCACCCTCAGCCCCAGCATGGACATCCAGGTGTCGTCGAACTTCGAGCGACTGTTGTTCGAGATGAACGGCCGCTCCGGTGCGCGCACCGCCGAACAACTGGTGCGCTTCCGCGCGACGGGACGGCTCGAGACCGACCCGTCCGCCTTCGACGAGTGGATCCGCCCCGTCTTCGTCGGCGCGCGGGCAACCGACCACGACACGCTCAGCATGATGCGGGCGATGCACGAGGAGACGGGCATGCTCGTCGACCCGCACACCGCTGTCGGCCTGAAGGCCGCGCGCGATCACGCCGAGGCCGGTGTGCCGATGGTGACGATGGCGACGGCGCATCCGGCCAAGTTCCCCGACGCCGTGGAGAGGGCCACCGGTGTGCGCCCCCGACTGCCCGAGCACCTCGCCGACCTCATGGAGAGGCCGGAGCACACGGCATCGCTGCCGAACGACCTCGCCGCCGTGCAGCGTTTCGTCGCGACCGCCTTCGTCTGAGGCTCCTCGGCTCCGGACGTCGAGGAGCCGGAGGAGGGGGCCCGTGGATCAGTCGCGGTGGTCGGGGCACTCCGGCGGCGACGCCGGCGCCGGGGAGAGGGCGAACATGGTGTCGACGGCCCGGGCGAGGCGCGCGTGCAGAGCGGCAGTGTCGGCGTCGTGGTCCTTGTTCGCCGCGAACGCGTCGACGAGTCCGCGGTACCACAACTGCTGGTGCCAGGCACCGGTGTTGAATCGCGACCAGAAGGCCGCTCGGTCGGTGGCGGGCAGTCCCCCGAGGCCGGAGGCCGTGGTCTCGGCGTTGTGCACCTTGTCGGCGAGGGCCACGAGCACCGAGGGATCGTCCATGGTCTTGGCGGCGAGGTGCGCGAGATAGGCGCGCTTGCGGTCCCACCAGGCGTCGGCGCGTCGGCAGGTGCACAGGGCCTTTTCGCGGTCCTTCTGGTCGGGGTCGTCCACGTCGGTGCAGGCCCGCACGATTGCGGCCACCTCGGCGCCGACGAGCGCGGCCAGCTTCTCCTCGCTGTCGGCTTCGGTGTCCTCGATGGAGTCGTGGAGCAGGCCGGCGATGGCCTGGGTTTCGGTGCCGCCGTGGTCGATGACGATGCCGGCCACGGAGAGGAGGTGACCGATGTAGGGGGCGCCGGGCGGGGCCTGGCCGCCGTCGGTGGCTGCCGTCTTGCGTGACTGGGAGCGGTGGAGGCGGCGGGCATGGGCAAAGGCCTCGTCAAAGCGCTCGCTGGGGACCCAGGTGGGTTCGTGTCGGGGCATGGTCAGCTCACAATCCGATCGCGCCGAGTCCGGCGATGATGAGGAGGAAGATGCCGATGATGATGAACGGCGAGAGGATGATGAGGCCGATACCTAACACGAAGAGAAGGAACAGAACCGCGATGATACCGCTGCAACTGCATCCCGCGAGATCGTCCATCCGCAGACGTACGTATCCGGGGGGTGTGTCGGGGACCGTCCCCGGTCAGGGGCGGTCGAAGCTGCAGGCGTCCTCCATGAAGGACGCGAATTCCTCGGAGGCCTCGGCCACCGCCGGGTTCGAGGTGATCTCCTCGAGACGGACGCGGGCGGTGGTGTCGGCCGCCATCTCGGTCAGTTGGTACTGGTAGACGGCGAAGAGTTCGTTGCGCTTCCGCACGACGTCCACGAGCACCTCGAGGGACTCGACGGCCGGCTCGGGAGCGGCGAGGAGGAGCCGTTCGGAGAGGTCGGTGAGCGAGTCCATGACCTTCTTCAGTGCCTCGGGGCTGCCGATGGTGCCCGAGGAGAAGGCACCCGCGGCCTCGGTCTCGGCGTTGAGTTCGGCCGCGAGCAGACAGAAATCGGTGTAGTCGGCCTTCACGGCGTCGCCCGAACTACCGCCACCGCAGGCTCCGAGCAGGAGCACAGCGACGAGCCCGGCCGCCGCAGCACGGGTGAGGCCGGGGAGGATCTTCATGGGCGTCGACCGTACCAGCGGGTGGTTGGCGGGTGTCGTTGTCGCCGGTCGCCGGGCCCGCTATGGTGCGGGTGCTCGCTCGTTCGAGTTCTCCCCGCCCTCACCGAGGGGGGTCGAGATTTTCCCGTGAGGTTCCGCTCTCCGCGCCACCCACAGACCCCTAGCGCAGTCCGCAGGAGCGGCTGCAGGAAAGCAGGAAGAACATGGCTGCAGAAGCCCTCGAGAAGTCCGCGCTCGAAGCGAAGGACAAGGATCAGCTCGTCGCCATCGCCGAGGCGCTCGGCGTGAAGACCTCGGCGCGGTCCAGCAAGGCCGCCCTCGTCGATCTCATCCTCGACAAGACCGGCGTCGACGAGACGCCCGCTCCGGCGGCGGAGAAGCCCGCGCGTGAACGTTCCGACTCGCGCGGCGAATCCCGCACCGAGTCCCGCTCCGCGGCCCGGAGCAACGGTTCGGCCAGCGACGATGCCGAGCCGACCACCTATCTCGGACCCGACGGTGAACCGCTCGCCGAGTGGGAGATCGAGCTCGCCCAGCACGAGGGACGCACCGACGAACTCACCCCGGCCGACAGGGGAGGTCGCGGCGAGCGCGGAGACCGTGGCGATCGCGGCGACCGAGGTCCGCGCCCGCAGGGCGACCGCCAGGAGCGCCAGCAGGGCGACCGTCAGGGAGGCGATCGCAACCGCCAGAACCGTGATCAGGGTCAGCAGCGCGACTGGAACGATGCGAGTGGTTCGCGCAACCGCCGTCGCCGTCGCGGACGCGGTGGCCGCGACGAGGGCCCCCAGGGCGACGACCGCTACGAGATCGGTGAATCCTCCGACGAGCCGATCAGCACCGAACCCGTCGCCGTCGAGGGCTACGTCGACCTCCGCGACGAGGGCTACGGCTTCCTGCGCATCGGGGGCTTCATGCCCACCCACAACGACGCCTACATTCCCGTGAAGCTGGCTCGCCAGATCGGCCTGCGCAAGGGTGATCTCGTCACCGGCATGTCGCGTCCCGCGGGTCGCAACGAGAAGAACCCCGCGTTGCTCGAGATCCACACGGTGAATGGCCAGTCGCCGGACAAGGCCAAGCAGCGCCCGCGCTTCGAGGACCTCACCCCGTTGTTCCCCGACCACAAGCTCCGCATGGAGGACCCGGCCGATCCGACCAACATGACGGCGCGCATCATCGACCTCATCTCACCGATCGGCAAGGGCCAGCGCGGTCTCATCGTCTCGCCCCCCAAGGCGGGCAAGACGACGATCATGAAGACGATCGCCTCGTGCATCGAGAAGAACAATCCCGAGGTCAAGCTCATCGTGCTGCTCATCGACGAGCGCCCCGAGGAGGTCACCGACATGCGCCGCACGGTGAAGGGTGAGGTCATCGCCTCCACCTTCGACCGCCCGAGCGACGAGCACACCCTCATCGCCGAGATGACGATCGAGAAGGCCAAGCGCATGGTGGAGATGGGCGAGGACGTCGTCATCATTCTCGACGGCATCACCCGCCTCTCGCGCGCCTACAACCTCGCCGCCCCGGCGAGCGGCCGCATCATGTCGGGTGGCATCGACGCCGGGGCCCTGTACCCGCCGAAGAAGTTCTTCGGCGCGGCGCGCAACGTCGAGGAGGGCGGCTCGCTCACCATCCTCGCCACCGCCCTCGTCGAAACGAACAGCCGCATGGACGAGGCCATCTTCGAGGAGTTCAAGGGCACGGGAAACATGGAGTTGCGCCTCGACCGTCGCATCGCCGAGCGCCGCGTGTTCCCGGCGATCGACGTCGACGCCTCCAGCACCCGCCACGAGGAACTCCTCTTCGAGCGCAAGCAGCTCCAACTGGTGTGGAAACTGCGCCGTGTCCTCAGTGGTCTGGCCCAGGACGGCAACCCCGCCCCGGGTCTCGAGATGCTCATGGACCGTCTCAAGACCTTCCGGACCAACGACGATTTCCTCGCCGAGATCGCCAAGACGCCCGGGGCCTGACCGGCCCGCCCCCGATACACTCGTCGTTCCTCGCCAAGGAGATTCCACGCCATGAAGCCCGAGACCCATCCCGAGTACGCCGTCGTCGCCGTCAAGTGCTCGTGCGGCAACACCTTCGAGACCCGCAGTGCCCGTCCCGGCTCACTCAGCCTCGAACTCTGCAACGAGTGCCACCCGTTCTTCACCGGCAAGCAGAAGCTGGTCGACACCGGCGGCCGCGTCGAGCGCTTCAACAAGCGCTACGGCGAGCGCAAGACCACCGCGAAGAAGGACTGATTGTCCGCCGACGCCGAGCGTCGGTCGCGGCTGCTGTCGCTCAAGCTGCGCGCGTTGGTGCGCGACCACATCGGAGGAGCCGACGATCCCGGGGCGATCCCCGAGGTGTTCGCCCCGGGCGCCCTGCTCGAGTCCCACGGGGCGACATGGGCGCTCATCGACGGCGATCCCGCGCCTTCCCTCGGTGCCGTCCTCGCCCGCGCCCTGCGCCGTGACCTGCCGCTCCACGTCCTCGTCGAGCGGAACTCGGGCGTCATCGCCCGCCGGGCCTCCCTGTTCGATCTCGACCTGCAGGTCTGGCACGTCGACGACAACTCGCTCCTGCCCGCGGTGCCCGAGCCCCATCTGGTGCAACGCGACCCCGATCCCGCTCATCTCGCCCTCGCACCCGTCATCGAATCCGCCGGCGCCGACGTGGTCGTCGAGCACGGAGTGGTGACCGGGGAGGTGCGCGGTCTCGAGATGTGCCGCGTCGTCGACGACGTCGCCGGCGGATCGGCTCGGCTCGAGGTGGGCATGGGTGTCCACGACCGCGAGACCTTCGCGATGGTCCATGGCGACGAACCCGTCGATGCCTCCCTGCGTCGCGTCATCGAATCGGTCGCCGCGCATCGGCGCGAAGGGGCGGACCCGCATCCGTTCAATCGTTTCGGCGCCGAGCGCATGTTGCGCTGGACGGCGACGAGGGACCCGGGTCGCATCGGTTTCGCCGAGCTCGCGCCGTCAGAACCACCGGTGCCGCGCACGAACGTGAAGGATTCGGTGCCATGCGTGGCGACGGGACGCGATGCCGAGGGGAACGCGGGGTGCGTCGTGTTCGTGCACGGGGTGGTGCTCGATGCCGTCCCCTTCGCTGTCGATGCCGCCGACCGGGCGGGTCTGTCGACCGTGACGGTGGCGATGCGTCGCCGTGACCTCGTGGCGTCGCACGAGGCGATGGCTGCGCGGTCCCGCGTACGCGTGCGGTTCGCCCTCCTCGACGACTGAACCCGACGCATCGAACCGCCGGTCGACCATGTCGTCCCCGGTCCGACCGTCCGGCGCCCGTAGCCTTGACCACATGCAGGATCGTCTCGTCTCCATCGAGCGGGACTACGCCGAACTCGAGGCCAGTCTCGGCTCTCCCGAGGTGCTCGGCGACCAGGCACGCCTGCGCGAGGCCACGCGCCGCTACAAGCAGCTGACCCCGCTCGTGGAGTGCATCCGCGAAGTGCGCGAGGTGCGCGGGGACGCCGAGGCCGCCCGCGAGCTGATGACCGAGACCGAGGGTGCCGAGCGGGAATCCCTGCGCACCGAGGCCACCGTCGCCGAGACGCGTCTCGCCGAACTCGAGGAACGCCTCAAGGTGTTGCTTCTGCCCCCCGACCCGAACGACGGTCGCAACGTCATCATGGAGATCCGCGGCGCCGAGGGCGGGGAGGAGGCCAACCTCTTCGCCGGCGACCTCGTCGACATGTACCTCGCCTACGCGTCACGCCGGGGGTGGCAGGTGGAGACTCTGCAGCTCGACCGTTCCGAGATGGGCGGGGTGAACCAGGCCACGCTCCTCGTCAAGGGGGACGACGCATGGGGGCGTCTGCGCTTCGAGGGCGGTCCACACCGGGTGCAGCGTGTTCCCACCACCGAGAGCCAGGGCCGGGTGCACACCTCGTCGGCGACGGTGGCGGTCATGCCCGAGGCCGAGGAGGTCGATGTCGAGATCGTCGACGCCGATCTCGACATCGACGTCTACCGGGCGTCGGGCGCGGGCGGACAGCACGTGAACACCACCGACTCGGCCGTGCGCATCACGCACCGGCCGACGGGTCTCGTGGTGGCCATGCAGGACGAACGCAGCCAGTTGCAGAACAAGGCCCGCGCCATGCAGGTGCTGCGCTCGCGGCTCCTGCGCCTGCGCCAGGAGGAGAGCGAGGAGCGCGCCTCGGCGGAGCGGCGCGCCCAGATCGGCGGCGGCGGCCGCAGCGAGAAGATCCGCACCTACAACTACAAGGAGAACAGGATCACCGACCACCGCATCGGGTTCACCCTGTACCAACTCCAGTCGGTGCTCGCGGGCGACCTCGACCCGGTCGTCGACGCCCTCGCCGCCGACCTGCGGGCGCGCCAACTGGCCGACCATCGATGACGGCGGCCGGGTCGTGAACACCGACGGCACCGTCACCTGGGCGGAACTCCTCGAGCGCACCGCCGCGACGCTCGACGACCGTTCCGTTGCCCGGTGGCTGTGCGAACGCGCGAGCGGCGAGGACGGTGCCGCGTTCGCCGCGATCGCCGAAGAGGTCGTCGCGGCACGTCAGGGTCTCGCGCTCGAGGACATGGTGCGCCGCGTCCTTGCGGGTGAGCCGGTGCAGTACGCGCTCGGGCGTTGGGCCTTCCGCCGTCTCGACCTCCTCGTCGACCGCCGCGTCCTCATCCCGCGGCCCGAGACCGAGCTCGTCGTCGACGTGGTCGCCTCTCATGCCGCCGATGGTGACCTTCTGCGGCCCGGGGCGGTGGTGATCGACCTGGGCACGGGATCGGGTGC